>JBEBAJ010000080.1:0-9405 GCA_041158965.1 Pseudomonadota bacterium
CGTCAGCACCTCGTCGCGCTCGAAGATGACATGGTCTTTAAACATCTCCAGCGCAATGCCCCGCTCGGCCAGCAGGCCGCGCACCCGCTGGTCGCGCGACACCGCCGCAGGCTCATCGTCGTGGTTGGTGAACACCGCCTGCACACCCAGTTCCTGCGCCAGACGGGCGATCTCGGTCGCGCCTGCGCCGTGGCGCACGATCAGTCCGGCGTCGGGGTGACCGGCCAGCGCCCGCAGCTCGGCGTCGAGCGACTGCAACGATTCGTGGATGAATTCAACCCGACGGTCTTGCCGCGGCAGGCCGGTGAGGATATCGGTGTCAAACACAAAAGCCGCATGCACCTGTTTGCACAGGCGCAGGGCGTGATACAGGGCCGCTTGGTCGTGGGCGCGCAAGTCGCGCCGGAACCAAACCAGGCCGCTGGCGAAGTGGGGCAGGGCAGGGGTGTTCATCGGGGCTAAAATAGCAGTCTATGAGTGCCGATTCTCCCCCGATTAACCTCACGCATCATTTCCTGATCGCGATGCCCGGGCTTCATGACGAGAATTTCAGCCGCAGTGTGGTTTATTTGTGCGAACACTCCGAGCGCGGGGCGCTGGGGCTGGTCATCAACAAGCCCAGTGACCTCGACATGCGTGGTCTGTTCCAGAAAGTCGACCTGCCACTCACCCGGCCCGATCTGGCCGATCAGCTGGTTTTGCAGGGCGGCCCCGTGCACACCGAGCGCGGTTTTGTGCTGCACGAGTCCATGCGGCCCATGGCCCCAGAGGCCCCCGCCGCCGCGCAGGCCGCCCCCGCACCAGTGGAAACCGACATCGACGACAAAGGGGTTTACGCCTCGACCATGGCCATCCCTGGCGGGCTGGAGATGACCACCTCGCGCGATGTCCTCGAAGCCCTCTCCAGCGGCGCTGGTCCGCGCAAGCTATTGATTTCTCTGGGCTATGCCGCCTGGGGCCAGGGCCAGCTGGAAAACGAGATCGCCGAAAACAGCTGGCTCACGGTGGGCGCCGACCCCGAGGTGATCTTTGACACCCCGATCGAGCAACGCTACGAGCGCGCCCTGGCTTTGCTGGGCCTGCAAGCCTGGATGCTCTCACCCGACGCGGGGCACGCATGAGCAACGGGGCCATGACGCACTCGCCCCCCGCGTTGCCCCAAACAGTGTTGGCTTTTGATGTCGGGCACAAACGCACCGGCGTCGCCTTTGGCAGCCGCATGCTGGGGCAAGCCCAACCCCAGGCCACGGTTCGCGCCCAGGGCGAGGCCCGATGGCCCCACATCGAACGCCACATCCAGACCTGGCAACCCGACGCCCTGGTCGTCGGTGTGCCCTTTCACCCCGACGGCGCAGACCACGACAACACTCGCTTTGCCCGTCGTTTTGCCCGCGAGTTGCGGCAACGCTTCGGCCTGCCGGTCTTTGAAGTGGACGAGCGCTACAGCACCACCGCCGCCTTGTCCGAAGGGGCCCGCGACCCCGACGCCGCCGCCGCCTGCATCATCCTTCAGCAATATTTCCAGCACACCCCATGAACACTGGCACCTTGTCCCTCGATGCCGAAGCCCTGTACGCCCAAATGCGCCGGGTCTTGACGCCCCAGATCACCCCGCACACCCGTCTGGTGGGCATCGCCTCAGGCGGAGTCTGGCTGGCCGAACGGCTGCACGCCGACCTGGGCCTGGCCGGAGAGTTCGGCGTCATCTCCTCCTCGATGCACCGCGACGATTTCTCGCAACGCGGCATGGCCACCAGCGTCCAGACCCGCCTGCCCTTCGAAGTTAACGACGCCCATGTCTGGTTGCTTGACGACGTGCTCTACACAGGCCGCACCGTGCGGGCCGTGATCAATGAGATGTTCGATTACGGCAGGCCGGCCCGGGTGCAACTGGCGGTGCTGGTCGACCGTGGCGGGCGTCAATTGCCCGTGCAAGCCGATTTCGCCGCCGCCCGCCTCACCCTGCCCGACCCGCAATCGTTGGCCCTGGCGCGAGACGCGCAAGGGCGCTTCACTTTCTCGCTGGAGTCCTGACCGTGCTCTACAAACGCAATCCGCAACTCAACCGCCACGGCGAGCTGATCCACCTGCTCTCTACCGAGGGCTTGCCCAAAGACATCCTCACCCATATCCTCGATACCGCCAGCCAGTTCGTCTCGGTCAGCGACCGCGAGGTGAAAAAAGTCCCTCTGCTGCGCGGCAAGAGCGTGTTCAACCTGTTTTTTGAAAACAGCACCCGCACCCGCACCACCTTTGAGATCGCGGCCAAACGTCTGTCTGCCGACGTGATCAACCTCGACATCGCGCGCTCTTCGGCCTCCAAGGGCGAGTCCTTGCTCGACACCATCGCCAACCTCAGCGCCATGGCCGCCGACCTCTTTGTGGTGCGCCACAGCCAATCGGGCGCCCCCTACCTGATCGCCCAGCATGTGGCGCCGCATGTCCATGTCATCAACGCCGGCGATGGGCGCCATGCCCACCCCACGCAGGGCCTGCTCGACATGTACACCATCCGGCACTACAAAAAAGACTTCACGGCGCTGACTGTGGCCATCGTCGGCGATGTCTTGCACTCACGCGTGGCCCGCTCTGACATCCACGCCCTCACCACCCTGGGCTGTGCCGAAGTGCGCGTGGTCGGCCCCAAGACCCTGGTGCCTGCCGACTTGTCGCACATGGGTGTCAAGGTGTTCCACAGTCTGGAGGAAGGCATCAAAGGTTGTGATGTGGTCATCATGCTGCGACTGCAAAACGAGCGCATGAGCGGGGCCCTTCTGCCTTCCAGCCAAGAGTATTTCAAAGGCTTTGGCCTCACCCCGGAAAAACTCGAACTCGCCAAGCCCGACGCCATCGTCATGCACCCCGGCCCGATCAATCGGGGGGTGGAAATTGACTCTGCCGTGGTTGACGGCCCGCGCAGCGTGATTCTGTCTCAAGTCACCTTCGGCATCGCTGTGCGCATGGCGGTCATGTCGATCGTGGCCGGTAACGAGGCCTGACCCAGACACCCGGAGCCCTCATGAAAATCCTGATTCGCAACGCCCGCCTGATCGACCCCGCCAGCCAGACCGACCGGGTGACCGATGTGGCCATTGCCGCAGGCCGCATCCTGGCCATCGGCGACATCCCCCCAGACTTCCAGCCCAACCACAGTCAGGATGCCACCGGCCTGTGGCTCCTGCCCGGCCTGGTTGACCTGTGCGCCCGCACCCGTGAACCGGGGCACGAGCACGAGGGCATGCTCGCCAGCGAACTCGCCGCCGCCGTCGCCGGGGGCGTGACCAGCCTGGTCTGCCCGCCCGACACCGACCCCGTGCTCGATGAGCCCGGCCTGGTGGAAATGCTGCGCTTTCGTGCCGAAAAACTGCACCAGGCCCGCCTCTTTCCACTGGGGGCCTTGACCCGTGAACTCAAAGGCCAGGTGCTCACCGAGATGTACGAACTCACCCAGGCCGGTTGCGTCGGCTTCGGGCAAGCCGACCAGTCCCTGGCCGACACCCAGGTCTTGCAACGCGCCTTGCAATACGCCGCCACCTTTGGCTATACCGCATGGTTGCGGCCGCAAGACCCGCACCTGGGGCAGGGCGTCGCCGCCAGCGGCCCACTGGCCACCCGCATGGGTTTGTCCGGCGTGCCCGTGGCCGCCGAAACCATCGCCTTGCACACCCTCCTGGCCCTCATGCGCGCAACCGGTGCCCGGGTGCATTTGTGCCGCATCTCCAGCGCCGCCGGGGTAGAGCTGGTGCGTCAGGCCAAGGCCGAAGGCTTGCCCCTGACTTGCGATGTCAGCATCAACTCTTTGCACCTCACCGAGCTCGACATCGGTTACTTCGACAGCCGCGCCCGCCTGCTCCCGCCCTTGCGTCAGCAGGCCGACCGCCAGGCCCTGCGGGCCGCACTGGGCGATGGCACCATCGACGCCCTGGTGTCCGACCACCATCCGGTGCAAGGCGACGAGAAAGCCCTGCCTTTCGCCGAAGCCGAGCCTGGTGCCAGCGGGCTGGAACTATTGCTCAGCCTGGCCCTGAAATGGGCGCAGGAAGACGGTCAGCCCCTGGTGCAGGCCCTCTCGGCGGTCACCAGCCGACCCGCCGCCATCTTGCGCCAGTCCAACCCCTCGGTGCCCATGGGCCTGGGGCGGGTGCAGGTGGGTGCCGAAGCCGATCTGTGTCTGCTGCGCCCCGATGAAGTCTGGCAACTCGACCCGGCCCAATTGCGCAGCCAGGGCCGGCACACCCCCTTTGCCTTTGACTGCACCGGTGTCTCTTTGCCGGGCCGCGTCAGCGCCACCATGGTGGCCGGGGCCTGGGCCTGGCCGCCGCGCCCATGATGGGCGTGCTGCGCGGCTTGTACCGTTTGCTGGCGGTATTGCTCTGCCTCCTGCGGGGCGCATACACCATGTGGCGACGTCTGGGCCGTTGGTCCGAGGCAGAGCAATCCGCGGCTGTTCAGCACTGGGCGCGGGGCATGTTGCAAGCCCTGGGCGTGCAGCTTCAGGTCAACGGGCAAGCCGCCCCCGGGCCGGTGCTGTGGGTGTCCAATCACATCGCCTGGCTTGATATTTTGGTCTTGCACGCCGTGCGCCATGCCCGCTTCGTGGCCAAGTCCGAGGTGCATCACTGGCCCCTTATCGGGCCCATGGCCGCAGGCGCAGGCACCTTGTTCATCGAGCGCGCCTCACCCCGCGACGCCCTGCGCGTGGTACACCAACTGGCCGAGGCCCTGACACAGGGCCACACCGTGGCGGTTTTCCCCGAGGGCACCACCAGCGCGGGCGACACCGTGCTGCCCTTTCATGCCAACTTGCTGCAAGCCGCCCTGGTCACCCAAACCCCCATCCAGCCAGCCCTGATCCGCTACACCGACCCCGCTGGTCAGATGGCCGCCCATGTGCGCTACGTGGGCGAGGACACCCTGGTGGCTTCGGTCTGGCGCGTCCTTTGCGCCCCTTGCACCCGCGCCACCGTGTACTGGGCCCCGGCGCAAAGCGCCCAAGGTCGCGACCGGCGGGCCTGGGCGCATGATCTGCGCCAGACCCTGCTCTCCCTCATGCAGTGATATCCTTTGGTCATGGTGCAAAGTACCCCTACAGATCAGGAACCCCTGACCGAATCGGAGCAGGTCTTCGAGTTGGCCGCCGAGCTGTTTCGCGTCATGTCCGCCCCCATGCGCCTCAAAATCATCAGCAGCCTTTGCAATGGCGAAAAAAACGTGGGACAGCTGTTGGAAGAAATCAACACCACCCAGCCCAATATGTCGCAACACTTGAACACCCTGTATCAGGCCGGCGTGTTGGGGCGCCGCCGCGAGGGGGTGCAGATTTACTACCGCATCATCAATGACCGCGTGGTCACCTTGTGCCGTGCGGTGTGTACCCAAATCGCCATCGACGGGCAATGAACCGATGGGTGCCGACCGCGTGCTGAGGGCCTATTGTCCCCATGCCCAAAAAGGGTTATCACTGAAGCCCCGGGGTGTATCTGCCCTTAAGATCCCCATGTACAAGGGAAGCTCTGCAAAACCCCATGCGTCGTTTCATCCCAAACTCGGGCGCCCTGCTTTGTTGGATTTCTTGCAGAGATATTCCGATATCTGCTTCGAAATCCGCCTTGCATGGCATCCCGATTTTGGGCGAAACTTGCACGCAGCGAGTTTTGCAGAGCTTCCCAAGGTTTGAACTGCCCCCAGGTGTTTCTTGCCCCCCTCCTCATGTCTTTGTTGTCAGGAAAAAAACCATGAAACCACACCTCACGCTCACGGCCCTGGTCCTCTCGGCCCTGGCCTGGAATGCGCAGGCCCAGTCGGTCAGCCCGCAGCAAGCGCGCAGCTGGGCCGCCGGTTGTGCCAACTGCCATGGCACCAACGGCCAGGCGCAGCCTGGCTTGGCCTCTTTGGCCGGTGCCGCCAAGGCCGACACCGTCCAGAAAATGCAAGATTTCAAGGCAGGCCGTCGGCCCGCCACGATCATGCACCAGTTGGCCAAAGGCTATAGCGACGAGCAAATCGAAGCCATCGCTGCCTACTTTGCCGCCCAGAAGAATTAAGGAGCCCGACATGTACAAGCGCAGACAATTCATACAAACGGCCTCTTTGGGTGCCGCCGCTGGCGTTCTGGGCCTCTCGGGTTGTGCCACCACTGCGGGCGGCTCAGGCCCCAAAGTGGTCGTGGTCGGTGGCGGCTATGGCGGTGCCACCGCCGCCAAATACGTGCGCATGTGGTCTGAGGGCCGCATCCAGGTCACCCTGGTCGAGCCCAACCCGGCATTCATCTCTTGCCCCATCTCCAACCTGGTGATCGGCGGCAGCAAGACCATGGCCGACATCACCACCCCCTACGACAACCTCTCCAAGCGCCACGGGGTGCAAGTCGTGCGCGACATGGTGGCCCGCATCGACACCGAGAAAAAACGCGTCATCCTGGCCGGCGGGGGCGAGTTGCCCTACGACCGCCTGATTCTCTCGCCCGGCGTGGACCTCATGACCGACACCTTGCCCGGCATGGCCAAGCCCGGTGCCGCCGATCAAATCCTGCACGCCTGGAAGGCCGGCCCGCAAACCGTGGCCCTGCGTCGCCAACTCGAAGCCATGCCCGATGGCGGCGTCTATGCCCTGACCATTCCGCTGGCCCCCTACCGCTGCCCGCCCGGGCCGTACGAGCGGGCATGCCAGGTGGCCAACTATTTCTCCAAGGCCAAACCCAAGAGCAAGGTCCTCATCCTTGATGAGAACGACGACGTCACCTCCAAAGGCCCCCTGTTCAAGAAAGCCTGGGCCGACCGTTACAAGGGCATGATCGAGTACCGTCCCAAGCACAAGGTGGTCGATGTCGATGCCGCCACCCGCACCCTGAAGTTTGAATTCAACGACGACCTCAAGGCCGATGTGCTCAACGTATTGCCCATGATGCGCGCTGGCGGCATCGCTGTGCAGACCGGTTTGGCCACCGCCAACAAGCGTTGGTGCGAAGTCGACTTCCTCACCTTCGAGTCCAAGGCGGCCAAAGACATCCACGTCTTGGGTGACGCCATTCAGGTCGCGCCCCTCATGCCCAAGTCGGGCCACATGGCCAACCAGCACGGCAAAACCGCTGCTGCTGCCGTGGTCGCCCTGCTCAGCGGCCAGGAGGTCAACGCCATGCCCGTCTACAACAACACCTGCTACAGCTTTGTCAGCGAAACCGACGTCGTGCACGTGGCCAGCGTGCACCGCTACGACGCCGAGAAAAAGACCATGCTCACCGTGCCCGGCTCGGGGGGCGTGTCCGCGCAGGCCTCTGAGCTGGAAGGTGCTTACGCCATGGCCTGGGCCCGCAACATCTGGGCCGACAGCCTGGCTTAAGTTGCCCACCGCACCCCACACCCAGCGCATCCCCCCCGACCCCGGGCGGCGTCGGGTGATGTGTCGCGGGATGGCATGGGTCGGGCTGGTCGGCGGGTCCACTTGGGCCGGGGCGCAAAGCGCAGCCTCGGACGGGCACCGGTCTTTGCCTGCCGCGTTGTCGCTGCCTGCCGAATTGGCGGGGGCCCTGGCGCGCAAAAGCCCCTTGGTCGTCATGGCCAGCCTCGATGGTTGCCCCCACTGTCGTGTCGCCCGACAAAGCCATTTGTTGCCAATGTGGCGTGAAGGTCTGCCCATCGTCCAAGTCGATTTCCGAAGCGATCAGCAGGTGATTGATTTTGAAGGAAAAAAGACCACCCACGAAGCCCTCATTCAGCGCTGGCGCGTGACCCTGGCTCCGACCCTGCTGTTTTTTGGGGCCGGCGGGAAAGAACTGGCCGAGCGCATGGAAGGCGCCTATTTGCCCGATTTTTACAGGGGCTATTTGGAGCAAAGACTGGAACAAGCCCGAGCGCGTTTGTGAGCCTTTGCGCTTTGAGGGAGAATACAACTCGCAACTTTTCATTCAAGGAACTTCAACATGAAAAAAACCTGGATCTCTCTCGCCTTCACCGCAACTGCACTGGGACTCAGCGCCCCCGTGCTGGCCAACTCGGCCCTGGCGCAGAAAAACGGCTGCCTGGCTTGCCATGCGGTCGACAAAAAACTGGTCGGTCCTTCCTACCAGGACGTGGCCAAGAAGTACGCCGGCAAGAGCGCCGACGAACTGGCCAAGAGCATCAAGGCAGGTGGTGCCGGCAAGTGGGGTCCCGTGCCCATGCCCGCTCAGGCCGCCCTCAGCGATGCCGACGCCAAGACCCTTGCCGCCTGGATCATTGGCGGCGCCAAGTAATCGCCATGCCCATCCGTGACCTGTGCGCCACCTTGGCCATCACCGTGGTGTTGGCAGGGGGGGCAGGTCATGCGGCGGCCGAGCCCGCCCTCTTCAAAGACGCCGACCACAAGTTAGGTGCCGAGCTCATCGAACAAAACCAGTGCCAGGCTTGCCACATCCGTCGGGTGGGTGGTGATGGCAGCGCCATTTACAAGCCGCAGGGCCGCATCAATACCGCCGCCTTTTTGCGCGGCATGGTCGAGCAATGCAACACCGAATTGAATCTGGGTTTCTTCCCTGAGGAAGTGACTTCAGTGGCTGCCGTGTTGAACCGCCGCCATTACAAATTCACCCAATGAATTTTTAACTTCGGGTATACCCTGAGGGTATGTTGCGAATTCTAGACTAATATATCAGTAATTGATAATATACCAATAAATCCGTGCCCCGGCATGGCAAGGAGCCGCAGTGAACCCTATACAAAAGCCCTCCGGGCGTTTGATCAAGGCACCCGAGCATTTCCTCGATGCACAGGGTGTGCAGCGCCACCTCACTGAAAGTCGCCAGGGTCGGCGTGACTTCATCCGCCGAGCTTTTGCGGCAGCGGCCGGGGCAGGGGCCGCGTCTGCCATGGCGGCCCCCAACCCGGTGCCGCCCGAAGGCGGCGACCCCAACATTCTGAACTTGCCCGAGCACACCACCGGCCTGGGGCAGGGTGTCGCCACCGACGGCTACGGCAAACCCTCGAAGTTTGAATCCAACATCCAACGCCGCCAAAGCCCGGGCCTGACCCAGACCACCCAGGCTTCGGTGTCTTTCGCCCCTTTGCAGTCGCTCTTTGGCATCGTCACCCCCAGCGGGCTGCACTTCGAGCGCCACCACCAAGGCTGGTGGGACATCGACCCGTCCAAACACCGCTTCATGATCAACGGTTTGGTACAAACGCCCAAAGTGTTCACGGTCGACGAGATCATGCGACTGCCCTCGGTCTCGCGCTTTCATTTCATCGAGTGCGGCGCCAACACGGCGGTCGAATGGGGCAATGTCGCTGTGCCCACGGTGCAATACACCCACGGCATGATTTCGTGCAGTGAGTTCACCGGCGTGCCCCTCATCACTCTGCTGGAGATGTGCGGTGTTGACCTCAAGAAAGGCCGCTTCGTGCTGGCCGAAGGGGCCGATGGCTCATCGAT
>JBEBAJ010000081.1:0-9384 GCA_041158965.1 Pseudomonadota bacterium
TTAGCATCACAACACCCGCGTCACGCCATTGGGCTTGAAGCCCAGGTCGGCGGCCTTGCCTTTGCGGGCGCGGGCGGCTTTGGCGTTGTTGAGCGAGCGAATTTCCAGCACCTCTTCGCGGTCTTTGCCGCCACGGCCCACGCCGCTGATGCGCACGCTGCGGGTATAGGCCGCAGCACCGGCGAGTTGATCTTTGGCATCGAGGTCGATGAGGGTCAGGCCGCGACCGCCTTTTTCCATGGCTTTGAGCTCGCCCACCTCGAAGGTCAGGATGCGGCCACCGGTGGAGGCGCAGCAGACATGGGTGGCGGCTGGCCAGGGCTGCCCGTCGGGCGTTTGCCCGCCCTGCCCGCTGACGATGGAGGGTCGGCACAGGGTCTCGCCGTCTGAGAGGCTGACGAAGGACTTGCCGCCCTTGACGCGCGACACCATGCTCTCGACCCCGGCCAGAAAACCATAACCGCCCGAGCCCGAGAGCAGCAGCACGGCCTGGGGCGACGCGGCCACGTAGTGGGCCAGTTGGGTGCCGGGTTCGAGCTCGATGAGCGTGGTGACGGGTTGGCCGTCGCCGCGCGCACCTGGCAGCGCCGAGACCGGCACGCTGTACACACGGCCATTGCTGCCAAAGGCCAGCAGCACGTCGACGGTGCGGCACTCGAAGGTGCCGTAGAGGCCGTCACCGGCTTTGAAGGCGAAGCCCGCCGGGTCATGCCCGTGGCCGGTGCGGGCGCGCACCCAGCCTTTTTCAGAGACGACGACGGTGACCGGCTCGTCAATGATTTTGATCTCGGCGACGGCTTTTTTCTCGGCTTGGATGAGGGTGCGGCGCTGGTCGCCAAAGGTCTTGGCGTCGGCTTCAATTTCTTTGACCATCAGGCGGCGCAGGGCCGTCGGGCTGTCGATGATGTCGCGCAGCTTGGTGCGCTCGTCACGCAACTCAGAGAGTTCTTGCTCGATGCGGATGGTCTCGAGCCGGGCCAACTGGCGCAAGCGAATCTCAAGGATGTCCTCGGCCTGGCGTTCGCTCAGCTTGAAGCGTTCGATCAGGGCGGGCTTGGGCTCGTCGCTGTGGCGGATGATCTTGATCACCTCGTCGATGTGCAGCAGCACCAGCTGGCGACCTTCCAATATGTGAATGCGGTCTTCAACCTTGTTCAGGCGGTGCTGCGAGCGGCGAAGGATCGTGGTTTGGCGGAATTCAATCCACTCGGTGAACAGCAGGCGCAGGTTTTTTTGCACCGGGCGTCCATCGAGGCCCACCGCCGTGAGGTTGATAGGGGAGGAGGTCTCGAGGCTGGTATGGGCCAGCAGCGTGGTGATGAGTTCTTGCTGGTCGATGCGGCTGGTCTTGGGTTCAAACACCAGGCGCACGGGGGCGTCTTTGCTCGATTCGTCGCGCACGCCGTCGAGCACGGCCAGCACGGTGGTCTTGAGCATTTGCTGGTCAGCGCTCAAGGCTTTCTTGCCGGCTTTGACCTTGGGGTTGGTGAGTTCTTCAATCTCTTCCAGCACTTTTTGGGCGCTGGTGCCGGGGGGCAGTTCGTAGACCACCATCTGCCACTGGCCGCGCGCCAGTTCTTCGATGCGCCAACGCGCCCGCACCTTGATCGAGCCTCTCCCCGTTCGGTAGGCTTCGGCGATGTCGGCTGGCGGACTGATGATTTGCCCACCCCCCGGGTAATCGGGGCCGGGCAGGATGGCCAGCAGTTCGTCGTCGCCGAGCTTGGGGGTTTTGATGAGGGCCACGCAGGCCTCGGCCACTTCGCGCAGGTTGTGGCTGGGGATTTCGGTCGCCATGCCCACTGCGATGCCGCTGGCGCCATTGAGCAGGTTGAAAGGCAGGCGGGCGGGCAACTGGCGCGGCTCTTCGGTGCTGCCGTCGTAGTTGGGGATGAAGTCAACGGTGCCTTCGTCGATTTCGTCGAGCAGCAAATTGCTGATGCGGGCCAGCCGGGCTTCGGTGTAGCGCATGGCGGCCGCGCCATCGCCGTCGCGGCTGCCGAAGTTGCCCTGCCCGTCGATGAGGGGGTAGCGCTGGGAGAAATCTTGCGCCATGCGCACCAGGGCGTCGTAGGCGGCCTGGTCGCCGTGCGGGTGGAAGCGACCCAACACATCGCCCACCACGCGCGCGCTTTTGACCGGCTTGGCGCCGACAGTGCCGTTGGCTCCGCCAAAGCCCAGGCCCATGCGCGACATGGCGTACAAAATGCGCCGCTGCACGGGCTTTTGGCCGTCGGTGACATCGGGCAGGGCACGCCCTTTGACCACGGACAGGGCGTACTCAAGGTAGGCCCGGCGGGCATATTGCCCCAGACTGGTGTCGTCATCCGCCTCAGGGGCGTTGGGGGTGAAGAGGGTATCGGTCATACGTCAATCTCGATGCTGTCGCCGTGAATTTCCATCAGTTCGCGACGGGCGGCGGCTTCGCCTTTGCCCATCAGCTGGGCGATCAGTTGTTCGGTGGCGGCAAAATCGAGCCCTCCGAGTTGCACCGGCAAGAGTCTGCGGGTGTCGGGGTTGAGAGTGGTTTCCCAAAGCTGCTCGGCATTCATTTCGCCCAGGCCTTTGAAGCGGCTGATCTGGCACTTCTCGCGCGCCACACCATCTTTGGCCGATTTGTCCAAAATGGCGTGCAGTTCGCCATCGTCCAGGGCATACATCTTGGCCGCCGGTTTTTTGCCACGGGCCGGCACATCGACCCGAAACAGAGGGGGGCGCGCCACATACACATGGCCAGCCTCGATCAGCTTGGGGAAATGGCGGAAGAACAGGGTCAACAACAGCACCTGAATGTGCGAGCCGTCGACATCGGCATCTGACAATATGCACACCTTGCCATAGCGCAGACCCGACAGGTCGGGCTGATCGTTGGGCCCATGCGGGTCAACGCCGATGGCCACCGCAATGTCGTGAATTTCGGTGTTGGCAAAAAGCCGGTCGCGCTCGACCTCCCAGGTGTTGAGCACCTTGCCCCGCAAGGGCAGTATGGCCTGCAACTCTTTGTTGCGGCCCATCTTGGCGCTGCCCCCGGCGCTGTCGCCCTCGACCAAAAACACCTCGTTGAGCGAGGTGTCCCGGCTTTCGCAGTCGGTCAATTTGCCGGGCAGCACAGCCACCCCAGAGCCTTTGCGTTTTTCAACCTTGAGCCCGGCCCGCTGGCGGGTCTGGGCGGCGCGGATGACGATCTCGGCCAGTTTTTTGCCGTGCTCGACGTGCTGGTTGAGCCAAAGCTCAAGTGCCGGGCGCACAAAGCTTGACACCAGCCGCACCGCATCGCGGGAGTTCAGCCGCTCTTTGATTTGCCCCTGAAACTGCGGGTCCAGCACCTTGGCCGACAGCACATAGCTGGCGCGGGCAAAGACGTCTTCGGGCATGAGCTTGACGCCCTTGGGCAGCAAGGCGTGCAGGTCGATGAAACTTTTGACCGCAGTGAATAAACCGTCGCGCAGGCCGCTGTCGTGGGTGCCACCGGCGCTGGTGGGAATGAGGTTGACATAGCTCTCGCGCACCGGCTGCCCGTCTTCGGTGAAGGCGACGGCCCAGGTTGCGCCCTCGCCTTCGGCAAACGACTCACTGTTGCCGTCGGCATGGCCCTCGCCGTCAAACAAAGGGATGACCGGCTCGCCTTGCAGGGTCTGCATGAGGTAGTCGGTCAAACCGCCCTTGTATTGCCAGGTTTGGGTGTCTTTGGTTTTTTCCACGACCAGGGTCACGCTGACGCCAGGCATCAGCACCGCCTTGCTGCGCAGCAAATGGGTGAGCTCGGCCATGGGCAGGCTGGACGACTCGAAATATTTGGGGTCAGGCCAAACCCTGACCGTGGTGCCTTGTTTGCGATCGTCCGCGCCCTGGTCACGGGTTTTAAGCGGTTGAACCACATCGCCGCCCTCGAACACCAGGCTGGCCACCTTGCCCTCGCGCCAGGAACTGGCCTCCATGCGTTTGGACAAGGCGTTGGTCACGCTCACGCCCACGCCGTGCAGGCCCCCCGAAAAGCTATAGGCACCGCCCTGCCCCTTGTCGAACTTTCCCCCCGCATGCAAACGGGTGAACACGAGCTCGATGACCGGGGCTTTTTCTTCCGGATGCATGCCAAAAGGGATGCCTCGCCCGTCGTCTTCGATGCTGACCGAGCCGTCGGTGTGCAGGGTGACCCGGATTTTTTTGCCATGCCCGGCCAGTGCCTCATCGGCGGCGTTGTCGAGCACCTCCTGGATGATGTGCAAGGGGTTGTCGGTGCGGGTGTACATGCCGGGCCGTTGCTTGACCGGCTCGAGGCCTTTGAGGACTTTGATCGAGCCCTCGGAGTAACTGCTGTTGGGTTGTGTTGCCATGGCGCGCATTTTAACTGGATGAATTCACAGGGATGGACGGCCATGTGACTGCACGATTGCCGAATCGAGTCTAAGATAAACACTTACTCGGAATTGCGATGAATCAAAAAGTCTTCTATACCACCACCCCGCAATCTGCCGCCCGCCTGCTGCCCATGTGGCAAGTGTTGCTGTGCGGGGCAGCGATCCTGATTTTGTCGATGGGGGTGCGGCATGGTTTTGGCCTCTGGCTGCAACCCATCACCCAGGCCCGTGGCTGGGGCCGCGAGGATTTTGCCTTTGCCTTGGCCATCCAAAATCTGGCATGGGGGGGGTTCGGCGTTTTTGTGGGCATGTTGGCCGACCGCTTTGGGGCCGCCAAACTGATGGCATTTTGCGCGGTGATTTATGCCTTGGGCCTGATGGGCATGGCCACTTCGGTCACGCCCCTGGCGTTCACCCTCAGCACCGGGGTGATGATGGGCCTGGCTCAAGCCGGCACCACGTTTGCCATTGTGTTCGGGGTGATCGGGCGCAATGTGCCGGTTGAAAAACGTTCCTGGGCCATGGGTGTGGCCGCTGCAGCCGGCTCATTTGGGCAGTTCCTGATGGTTCCCACCGAGGGCTTCCTGATTGCCAGCCTGGGATGGAGCCAGGCGCTGGAGGTGTTGGCGCTTGTGCTGTTGCTGATTCTGCCTGCCGCCTGGTTCATGCGTGAACCCGCGCTGGCTGGCGGGGCGGCGGCCAAGCGCGAACAAACCATCCGGCAAGCCTTGAGCGAGGCCTTTGCCCACCCCCCGTTTTTGTTGCTGATGGCGGGTTATTTCGTGTGCGGCTTTCAGGTGGTTTTTATTGGCGTGCACATGCCCAGCTACCTCAAAGACAACGGCTTGTCGCCCCAGGTCGCCAGTTATGCCCTGGGGCTGATCGGTTTGTTCAATGTGTTTGGCACGTACCTGGCTGGGTCGTTGGGCCAACGCCTGGCCAAAACACATATTTTGGCTTTCATCTATTTCATGCGCGCCATTGCGATTGCGCTGTTCCTGTATTTCCCGCTGTCCGAGACCAGTGTTTATGTGTTCTCGATAGGCATCGGATTATTGTGGTTATCCACCGTGCCCCCGACTTCGGCCACCGTGGCACAAATTTTTGGCGTGGCGCATCTGTCGATGTTGGGCGGGTTTATTTTCCTGAGTCATCAGGTGGGGTCGTTTTTGGGCGTCTGGCTGGGTGGCCTGATGTACGACCGTTTTGGCAATTACGACCTGGTCTGGTACCTGGCCATCGCCTTGGGCATTTTTTCAGCGGCCGTCAATCTGATGGTTCGAGAGGCCCCCATCGAGCGGGGTTTGGCCCATGCCTGAGTCACGCCCCGTTTGGCGTTGGGCCTGGGTGAGCTATGGCCTCATTGGCCTGGCCTGCGTGCTGGTTTTCCTTTTGTACACGCAGGCAGACATGATGGTGACACTGGCCCAGCAGTTGTGGGCTTGCTTCTAGGTGGCGCCGATGAATGAAGTCCACGGTCTTGCCGCACCCTCCGAGTGGGTTCAACGCTATGCCGCCCTGATCCGGCCCAGTGGCCGCGTGCTCGATGTGGCCTGTGGCGCAGGCCGTCACATGAAGCTGCTTTCGGCCCTGGGCATGGATTGCCTGGGCGTGGATCAGTCGGCTGTGGCGCTGGAGCATGCCCGGCCTTATGGCGAGGTGATTTGCGCCGATATTGAAAACGGCCCCTGGCCTGTGCCTGGCCGCCGCTTCGATGCCGTGGTGGTCACGAACTATTTGTGGCGCCCTTTGCTGCCCACCTTGGTCGACACCCTGGAGCAGGGGGGCCTGCTGATTTATGAAACTTTTGCGGTCGGTCAGGAAACCGTAGGCAAACCAAGTCGGCCCGAGTTTTTATTGCGCCCCGGTGAATTGCTGGAGCTGGCCCGAGCGCATGCATTGACGGTGGTGGCCTATGAGGATGTCTGGCTGGACAACCCCCGTCGTCGCCTGCAACGTCTGGCCGCCCAGCGCTGACGCGAAGAGGCCGACTTGAGTCGGCACGCCGAGCAGATAGAATGGCTTTTGACTTTTAAAGACCCGCTCGAAACCATCATGACCACGATTCAAGGCAGCATCGTCGCATTGGCCACACCGTTTTTTGAAGACGGATCGGTGGATTACCCCAGCTTGCGCAAACTGATCGACTGGCATGTGAAAGAGGGCACCGATTGCATTTGTGTGGTCGGCACCACCGGCGAG
Organism: Pseudomonadota bacterium; assembly: GCA_041158965.1. Classification (GTDB taxonomy): domain Bacteria; phylum Pseudomonadota; class Gammaproteobacteria; order Burkholderiales; family Burkholderiaceae_C; genus Limnohabitans. The sequence continues at coordinate 6,561 of JBEBAJ010000081.1, forward strand.
TCGCCCACCGTCAGTGTCGACGAACACTGCGAGATCATCCGCGTGGCTGTCGAGCAAGCCGCCAAGCGTGTCCCGATCATGGCGGGATGCGGCGCCAATTCAACCGCCGAAGCCATCGAACTGACCGAGTTCGCCAAAAAAGTGGGGGCCGACTGTCACTTGCAAGTGGTGCCCTACTACAACCGACCGACCCAAGAGGGGATGTACCACCATTTCAAGAAGGTGGCTGAAACCGTCGACTTGCCCATGGTGCTCTACAACGTGCCGGGTCGCACGGTGGCCGATATGGCACACGACACCGTGTTGCGCCTGGCTCAGGTGCCTGGCATTATCGGCATCAAGGAGGCCACCGGTAACATCGAGCGCGCCCAGTGGCTGATCCGCGACGTGCCCCAAGGCTTTGCCGTCCTCTCGGGCGACGACCCCACTGCCGTGGCCCTGATGTTGTGCGGTGGTCAGGGCAATATCAGTGTCACGGCCAATATTGCCCCGCGCCTCATGCACGATTTGTGCGTGGCCGCCATGGGTGGCCAGGCGGCACAGGCGATGGCGATCCAGAAAAAATTATTGCCTGTGCACAAGCACCTGTTTGTCGAGCCTAACCCAGTGCCGCTCAAGTGGGCCATGGCCCGCATGGGTTTGTGTGGCGGCACCTTGCGTCTGCCCTTGTGGCCCCTGTCACCCCAACAGCAACCCGTGCTGGAAAACGCCCTGCGTGCCAGTGGCCTGATTTAAGGAATACCCCCTGTGTCCTCTGTTTTGCTTCACCCCCTGCGCTTGACCCTCGTCTTGGCCGGACTGGGTCTCTTGAGTGCCTGTGGCACTTTTTCGACTGGCAGCAAAGTCGATTATCGCTCGACCGCCGAAGTGAAAACCACTCCGCTGGAAGTCCCCCCGGACCTGAGCAAACTGGCCCGCGAGAGCCGCTACTCGATCCCCGGCGGCATCAGCGTGTCGGCCAACGCCATGCCCGGCAATACCGCAGGGATGCGCCGTGCCGTCGCCGCTGACCAAATTCAAGACGTGAAGATTGAACGCCTGGGCACGCAGCGTTGGCTGAGTGTGCAGCGCCCGGCCGAGCGGGTCTGGGATCAGGTCAAAGATTTTTGGACCTCGAACGGATTTGTGCTGGCCCAGGACAGCCCCGATGTGGGCGTGTTGGAAACCGATTGGGCCGAAAATCGGGCCAAGATCCCGCAGGATTTCCTTCGCCGCACCTTGGGCAAACTGCTCGACAACCTCTACTCAAGCGGTGAGCGTGACAAATACCGAATTCGCATCGAGCGGGTGAACGACCTCAGCACCGAGATTTTCGTCACCCATCGTGGCATGGAAGAGGTCTACACCACGCAAGACAAAACAGGCACCCGCTGGCAACCCCGAGCCAGCGACCCGTCTCTGGAAATCGAGATGATGCGCCGACTGATGATTCATTTGGGCAGCACGCCAGAGCGCGCCGACCAGATGGCCAGCGAGGGCGCACCCAGTGCGGGCAGCAGCCTGGTGTCACTGGTTGCGGGCGAATCGCAGATGCAGTTTGCCGATCGTTTCGATGTCGCCTGGCGTCGAACCAGCGTGGCACTGGACCGTGCCGGTTTCACGGTGGAAGACCGCGACCGCAAGGCTGGCATTTTCTATGTGCGCTACATTGATCGGCCAGAAGAAGAAAAGGACCCCGGCTTTTTTGCCCGACTGTTCTCTTCCAGCAAAGTCCAGCCCCCGGTGCGCATGCGCATTGTGGTCAGCGAGTCCGGCCCCAACGCCAGCCGCATTGCCGTGCACAATGAATCTGGCGAGCCTGACAAAGGGCCAGTGGCGCAAAAGATCGCCCGTCTGATCCAAGACGAGCTGAAATAAGCCTTGAGCCTGCGCATTCGCAACCTGGGCAGCGGCAGCTCGGGCAATGCCACTCTGATCGAAGCCCGCTCGGGCGCCACCCACAGTCGCCTATTGGTCGACTGCGGGTTGCGCATCAGCGAGGTTAAAAAGCGCCTGCAATTGTGCGACCTGACTCTGGAAGATCTGGATGCGGTTTTCGTGACCCATGAGCACAGCGACCATTGGGGACACGCCGCCTCTTTGTGTCGCAGAATGGGCATCCCCCTTTGGTCGAGTGAAGGCACCATGCATGCCGTGTTGGGCGAAGGGGCCGATTTGAGCGAACTGGACTGGAACCAGGCCAGCGATGGCGTGCCCATCGATTTGGGTGATTTGCAATTGCGCCCCTTCACCGTGCCCCATGACGCGCGCGAACCCCTGCAACTGTATTGCACCGACGGTGACCGGCGACTGGGGGTGGTGACTGACCTGGGGCATGCCAGCCCCCACGTGATACGGGCTTTGCAGGGCTTGCATGGCTTGCTTCTGGAGACCAACCACGACCCCGATCGTTTGCAAAGATCGGCCTACCCCCCCTTTTTGAAACAACGCATCGCCTCAGATTTGGGGCATTTGTCCAATGAGCAGTCGGCCCAGTTGTTGCGCGAGGTGATACACCCCGGCCTGAGCTTGGTGCTGGCGGCGCACCTGAGCGAACGCAATAACGCCCCGGAACTGGCACGTGCGGCCCTGGCCCCTGTGCTGGGCTGCGCAGAGCATGATGTCCCTGTGGCCGACCCGGCACACGGTTCAGAATGGTGGGACGTTTAGCCCAGCTTCATGGACCGGCCAAAAAAAAGCCACCCCGAGGGGTGGCTGGTGCCCAAAGCAAGAAGGATTACTTCTTCTCTTCGGCGGGTGCAGCTGGTGCAGCTGGTGCAGCCGGTGCAGCAGCGTCTTTGTTCTCGGCGGCAGGTGCAGCGGGGGCATCAGCCGGAGCAGCAGC
>JBEBAJ010000082.1:0-9360 GCA_041158965.1 Pseudomonadota bacterium
GTAGCCTGGGCATACGGCGTTGACAGTCACGCCGTCCAGCGCCAGATCGCGCGCCAGGACTTTGCTGAAAGAAATCAGCGCGGCCTTGGAGACACTATATGCTGGCATGTAGGGGGCCGAAATGACGCCCGTGATGGAAGAGATATTGATGATGCGACCCGCGTCAGAGGCCCTCAGGGCATCACGCAATACGCCGCACCAATGCACGGCACCCATCAGATTCACCTCGAAAGTGCGACGCCAATCGTCAGGGGTACAACGGGTGTAAGGCTGTCCGGGCGCAGAAGCGATACCGGCACAATTGACCAGTACATCGACGCCCCTCCACTGCTGTATGACAGTGTTCGACGCCTGCGCCACTTGGCTTTCATCGCTGACGTCACAAGACAAGGCCATGGCCTCAGCCCCGGCCTGTCGCAAGCGCTGGGCCAAGGCCTGGGCACCCTCCATGCTGCGGTCGACCACTGCCACTCTTGCCCCCAAGCCAGCCAGCTCAGTGGCAATGGCATGACCGATGCCCATGGCCGCACCGGTGACCACAGCCACCCGCCCCTCCAGGCTGATGCAAGCCAAACGCGACAGTGCAGGCAGTTTGGCCATATCAGAAGAAAACCCCGAGGTTTTTCTGAGTGACCACGGCCTGATCGAGGATGATGTCGCGCCGGTCAATCAACCATTCATCTTGATGAGGCCTCCAGTGATCCAGCCGATAACCACTGAAAATCTCAAAGTCATACTCCAGATGCGAGCGGTACAAAAGAAAATGACTTCTCACCTCTAAACCGCCTTGTTCGTCTTGGGCCATGATCTCCACATTGCTGATCAGGTGGCGCGTGCGTGAAGGCGGTGTCTCGGCCCAGGCCATGCCGGTTTGCAAGCGCTTGATGCGATTCGTCAGACTGGTCTTGTCGTCATCAAAATGCGCCACCTCGCCATAGGCGCTGATTTCCTTGCCCAAATCGCGCCCTATGCGGTTCGTGATCACCGGCATCCAGTAGCGCAGTTCTTCGGCAAACAAAGCCAGCCAATCGCTCCATTGGTGGTCGTCTTGCAGCCGGGCTTCCCGGTTCAGAAAGGCCTGGGCCCGAAACCACAGGCCCATGTCTGCTTCAGGGCGGGCGTTCATGCGCTCACCTTTTGAGCATCACGGCGGGCCATGTCTGGCACATCGGGTTCGCGCGGGTCGTCCATCAGAGCGGCCCAGTGCCGATAAAAGGCGCGTTGATTGATTTCGGACTGAAACTTCCCCAATCGTCCCCGTATGTCCGGGTGTATGGCTTTGGGGTCTTCAATCTCGTCGCCCAATCCCATTTCAAGGTTTTGCGGATAGCGACGCGCCACATAGCCTTCGCTGGACGAGTGACACTGCACCCAGTTGTCCACATCATCGGCCTCCCAGGTGCCGCTGGTCCCATGCCTTTGCAGCATATGCAGGGCTTTTTCTCGTTTGTAGGCCTCGGGAGCTGACTTGTCGACAAAGCACCACCCCCAGGCTTCGGTGAGTTTGGGTCCCTTGGGGTGCCAGACCCGGATTGCACCGCCTTGCCAAAGCAGTGACACGTTGGGAAAAATCGAGGCGTGCATGGGTGAAAAATGCATGCCTCTGAGTTCACCCAGCCTCTGGATCGATTCTTCCAGGCGCTCTTTCTCATAGTCCAAAAACTCGGGCAAAGACATCTCATAGACCTGATCTCGATTCTCCGCCCAACGCACGCCAAAGCCATGCCCTCCGCCCGGATTGACCTGGAACCCTTCATAGCCGTAACCGCTTTTGCGCCGTGGCATGCCTTCGAAGCCAGACACCCAAGCCGACTTGTGGCTGACCGGTCCGTGGTAACTGTCGCCAATGAAATTGTCGACCGGGAATTTCCAGTTGGTATGAACCAGCCACTTGTGGGTGCCGGGCAAAAACTCAACGCCACCCTCACGCCGATCCAGCATCATGTCGAGGTACCAGGCCATGTCGCCCAGGAACTCAAGCAATGGCGGCGCCGACCGGTCAAAGGTGGCAAACAGCAAGCCCTTGTAACTGTCGATCTGGGCCACAGGCACCAGGCCATGGGCGTCGAGATCGAGTTTTTCCAAATAAATTTCCTTATATCCGGGCACATTCGTCAAGCGGCCATCATTTCCGAAGGTCCAGCCATGGAAGGGACAACTGAAAGCGCGGGCATTGCCAGCGTCGGCTCGGCAAACCCGATTGCCGCGATGACGGCACATGTTCAAAAAGCAAGCGATGCTGCCGTCAGATCGGCGCGTCACGATCACCGGGTCACGCCCCATATAGGTGGTGAAAAAATCGTTTGCTTTGGGCAGCATCGACTCATGCCCCAAAAGCAACCAGCAGCGGGCAAATATTCGTTCCAACTCCAATTCAAATATCTGCGGGTCAGAGAAGATACGGCGGTCCAGGTCGCCCCACTTCATATCGAGCATATGTTCAAAATGAGATTTCATCGGCTTGCTTTCTCGCCCTCGCAGGCTATAAATCGATCACCAGTCGCTCACCTATGGCCCGAGATACACAGATCATCAGGCTCTTGTTCGCTTGGCGCTCTTGCTCACTGAGGATTTGATCCCGATGGTCGATTTCGCCATCGACCACCATACATTCACACGAACCGCAATGCCCCTCTCGGCAAACCGAGGGCACGACCACCCCGGCCTCTTCCAGGGCATCGAGTATGGTTTGACCCACGGGCACGGCCACATCGCGGCCAGTGCGCGACAGGCTCACGGTGAAGGCACGGTCACCGGACTGCTCTTGGGCCCCTCCCCCAAACGACTCGAAGTGCAAACGCTCGCCCGGATGCCCGCTGGCCAAAGCGACCTCACGCACTTTGTCCATCAATGCCTGAGGACCGCAGCAATAAATGTGGGTCGTCCGATCCAGCCCTGTCAACACGCCCTGCACATCCAGCGGCCGCCCCCCGTGCTCGTCGTCAAAATGGGTGTGCAGTGTGCCGGACATGGCCTGCAACTCTTGCAAATATGCGGCATGCTGGCGCGACCTGGCCGCCAACACCATGCGCCAACCTCGCCCTTGGGCCTCACGCTCTCGGGCCATGGCCAGCAATGGCGTGACCCCGATGCCGCCCGCCATCAGCAGCACCGGCTCTTCGGTGTCGGCCATGGGGAACAAATTCCGGGGCTGCCCAACTTCAAGGGTATGCCCCAGCTGAACCTTTTGGTGCATGTGGTTGGATCCGCCACGGCTTTGGGCGGCCAAGGCGACGGCCAACACGTATTGGGTCGTGCCATCCCCCGCGCTGGGCTGCGTGAGCGAATAGGCCCGCACCAGTTGCGGCGCCATGTGAACGTCGATGTGCGCCCCCGCCCGATGGCCGGGCAATAACTTACCGTTGGGGTCGGCCAGGGTCCATTCCACGATGCCTGTGGCCAGTTCGCGTCTGCCGGTCACTTTGAGTTTTTGAATCTCCATGGCTTGAAGCGTAAAATCCGGCTTGACCCTGGTCAAGGAAACTCTTTTTTTGAGTGATAACCAAAATTCATATCCAAGGCCCCCAAATTGAAGCTCAACCAAATCCAGGCCTTGGTGGCCATCGCCGAAACGGGCAGCATCCGCGCTGCCGCCGCCAAAGTCGGGCTGACCCAGCCTGCGCTGAGCAAATCGCTGCAAAGCCTGGAAGAAGAGCTCAGTGTGTCTCTGGTGCATCGCACCTCGCGCGGGGTCAATCTGACGCCCTTTGGCCAAGCCATGCTCACCCGGGGTCGTGGCATTGCCCAAGAAGTCGACCGCTTGCGCGAGCAGATCGAACAAATGCGCGGTGCCCAGCAAGGCACCATCAATCTGGCCGTGTCACCCAGCCCCTCGGTCATTTTGTTGCCTCAGGCCCTGTCCAGATTTCGCCGTGAGTACCCCGATGTGCAATTGCGCATCCGCGAGGCGGTCTTTCCTGACACCTTGCAAATGCTGCGCGAAGGCCTGGCAGACATCGCCCTAGGCGCCCACCCGGAGATCAAAAAAAACAAACAGCCCGAATTTCTGGTGGAGCGGCTCTACTACAACCGTCTGGTGGTGACAGGCCGGGTCGGACACCCCAAGGCCGGAGCGGGCTCTTTGTCAGAGCTGCTCGATTGTGACTGGCTGCTGCATGGTCCTGAAGAGGGGCCCGGGTCAATGTATGCGCCGGTGTTCAAAGCCCACCAATTGCAGCCCCCATTGCCCAGTGTGATTTCTCAGTCGTTCATCGCCACACTGACTTTGCTTGAAGGGTCGGACGCCCTGTCACTATTGCCCGAGCGGCTGATCAGGCGACTGATTGTCAGCCGTCGCCTGATCATGCTACCGATCCGTGAGCTCACCCCCAGGCTGGATGTCTCCATGATTGTGCGTGCCAACCAGCCCTTAACCCCGGTGGCGCAAAAACTGTTGCAAATCTTGCGCCGTACCTCACCGAGCAACGCCGACTTGCCGGAAATGGGGTGACGGCAAGTCTTAGGCGTAGCGCAGGCGCAATTCCCGTTTGAGCAGCTTGCCACTCGGATTCTTGGGCAGGGCATCGGTGAAAAGAACCCGCTTGGGTGCCTTGAAGTGTGCCATGTGCTGGCTGCAATGCGCGATCACCGAGGCCTCATCCAGGGTTTGCCCCGCTTTGACGACCACCACCGCCGTCACCGCCTCAACCCACTTGGGGTCGGGCAGGCCTATCACCGCCACCTCGCTGACCTGGGGCAGGCGGTAAATCATTTCTTCCACTTCTCGGCTGGCCACATTTTCACCCCCGGTTTTGATCATGTCTTTTTTGCGATCCACCACCGTGATGTAGCCCTCAGCGTCGATGGTCGCCAGGTCTCCGCTGTGAAACCAGTCACCTTCAAAGGCGGCCTGGGTGCGTTCGTCGTCATGGAAGTAACCCAGCATGAGGTGCGGTGATCGGTGCACGATTTCTCCCACTTCACCGGGTTGGACGTCTTGCATCTGCTCATTGACCACGCGGGTTTCGACATGGCGCACGGCTTTGCCACATGAGCCAGGCTTGCGCAACTGGTCTTGGGGCCCCAACATGGTGGCCAAGGGCGCGATCTCGGTCTGTCCATACAGATTCCACAGACGCACATTGGGCAATCGGGTGGCGATCTCTTTCATGACCTCCACAGGCATGATGGACGCCCCATAGTAACCTTTGGCCAGTTGGCTCAGTTGAGCAGGGTCGAACAGGGGGGAGCGCAAGAGCGCGATCCAGACGGTGGGCGGGGCAAAGAAACTGGTAATGCCCATGCGCGCCATCAGGGGCAGCAGGTTCTCAGGCACCGACTTGGCGGTGATGACGTTGGTGCTGCCCATGTAAATGGCCGGGCCAAAAAACACATCGAGTTGGGCGCAGTGGTAGAGCGGCAAGGCGTGCAGGGCCATGTCGGTTTCAGAAATTTCGGCGTCTATCACACAGCTCACATACTGCCACAGCACCGCATCGTGGGTCAGCATGGCCCCTTTGGGGCTGGACTCGGTGCCACTGGTGTAGACAATTTGAGCCAGGTCATGGCTATTAAGCCTCAGCTCGGGCAAGGGATCGTTGCAAAGGGCCAAATCAGCAAGATTCACCATGCCCTCCATGGGCTGTTCGTCATCCTCCGAGGGCAATCCGATAAAGCGCTGGACCTGGGTATCCAACGCTGCTGCCTCATGGGCCAGGGCCGACAAGCCCCGATCGGTGGCCAGGGTACGGGCACCCGCATGGCGCAATATGTAGGCCACTTCCTCGGCCTTGAGCATGAAGTTGATCGGGACCAGCACGGCCCCGCATCGTGCCAAGGCAAAGCGCAAAGCGGCAAAGCCATGCGAGTTGCGTGCCAGCACCGCCACCTTTTCCCCCTCCTGGACACCCAATGCCAACAGGCCAGCCGCAACCCGGCTGACCAAAGCGTCGAATTCGTCATAACGCCAGCGGGTAGCGCCGCAGATGATGGCGGTCTTGGCGGGCAGTCGCAAGGCGGTGCGTCGCAACACGTCTCCCAGGGTTTGTCGACGCACCGCAGGGGGCAAAGCAAAGCTCATGATTTTCTCCTGACTGAGTCAACGCCCAGTGATCATTGCGGCGTGGGCCGGCCACGGGCCGCACGCCACGCCCACCCCAAAACGGGCCAAACCAGAATCAACAGTGTGCCCGCCGCCAACCACATGGCAATGGGTCGTGTAAAAAACACCCAGGGGTCGCCGTCCGACTTGATCATTGAAGTCACGAAGTTCTCTTCCATCATGGTGCCCAACACCACCCCCAAAATGGCGGGGGCCACTGGAAATCCGTTTTCTTCCAGCACAAAAGCCAGCACGCCAAAAAACAAGATCAGCACCACCCCCCAGACAGAGTTGTTGATGGCAAAAGCGCCCACAATGCAAAACAGCAGTATGGATGGCATGAGGATGTTGCGCGCGACTTTCAGAATGCGAGTGGCAACTTTGACCGTCAGCCACCCCAGGGGGACCATGATCAGGTTGGCCAGAATGAATACCAGGAAGATGGCGTAAATATTCTCCGGGTGATTGACAAAAATCATCGGCCCCGGATTCATGTTTTTCAGGTACAAGACCCCAATGGCAATGGCGGTGATCGAATCGCCCGGGATGCCAAACACAATGGCCGGTATCCACGCGCCGGCCAGAGAGGAATTATTGGCCGCACCCGACTCGACGATGCCTTCGACGTGGCCAGTACCGAATTTTTCCGGCTCTTTGGAGAATTTCTTGCTCATGGCATAACTCATCCAAGAGGCCATGTCGGCCCCTGAGCCAGGTTGTATGCCTATGACGGTGCCCAATGCACTGCCTCGCAGCAAAGGCCAGCGGTAGCGGGTGAGTAAACCCCACATGCCCTTGAAAATGTGACCTATTTTTTCGGTGGCCAAAACGGGAGGCGGATCCAGGTTGGTGATGTAGCGCAACAATTCAGAGACTGCAAACATACCCACCATCATCGGAATAAGTTCGACCCCGCTCATGAGTTGTGGCAGCCCAAATGTGAACCGGGGGTGCGCTGCCGGGTTTTCCAGCCCGACACAAGCCACCAGCAAGCCCAGCAACAGCGAGATACAGGCCTTGAGCACGCTGGCATTGCCGATAAAGACTGCCCCGGCCAGGCCCAGCACGACCAGCCAGAAATACTCAAAAGACGAGAATTTGAGCGCGATCTCTGCCAGACCGGGTGAAAACAAGATCATGACCAATGTGCCAAACAGCCCTCCGATGGCCGAAAAAACCAGTCCGGCCCCTAGCGCAATTTCCGCCTGGCCCTTGAGCGTCATTTGGTAAGCCTCGTCGGTGTAGGCCGCCGAGGCGGGCGTGCCAGGAATGCGCAGCAGTGCCCCTGGAATATCCCCTGAAAAAATCGCCATCGCTGTGGCGGTGACGATGGCCGCCACCGCAGGCACGGGTGGCATAAAAAAAGTGATCGGCACCAGCAAGGCCGTGGCCATGGTGGCCGTCAATCCAGGGATACAGCCGACAAACAGACCAAAGAGTGCCGAGAAAAAAATCACCATCAGCACATAGGGGTCGAGCACCAGCCCCAAGGCCTGCATGAACACCGTCCAGGTCATCTATGCCTCCTCACCATTGCCAGGGCAACATCAGCCCCCAAGGCAAAGGCACCCGCAAGCCTTTGTAAAAAATGGTGTGGATGAGCAGCGTCAGGCCGATGGCCAATGGCGCAATCCAACGGCCACGCACGCCCAAAGCCGTGAACATCGCCACCAGCACCGCGATCGCGCTCAGGATGAAGCCCAACCGATCCGACGCCAAGATGTAAAACATCAGGCAACCCAATGTGATCAGAAAATTACGGGCATGGGAGGGTGATCGCAGCCAAGGCCCGGCTTGCAGCCATGGTTGTGGCTGCCTTTGCTGGGCGCGCCAGCCCTTGATGATCAGCAAGACCGCACAAATGCCCAATAAAAAAGCCAACAAGCCTGGAAAGGCGGCTGGGCCTATGTTCTGGCCTGGGATGGTCGGAAACCCGCTGATGTTGACCCCAGTGCACACGGCCAACACCAGCAGCAGCAAGCCGCTGAGCATGTCATTGATTTTCATGGCTTACTTGGCCAGACCGAGCGCTTTCATCACATTGCCCATATCCGCGTCGCCCTTGGCCATGAATTGCTCAAAACCTTTGCCATCGGCATAGATCATGCCCAGGCCACGCCCGGCCATGAAGGTTTGATAATCTTTGCTGTCATAGATCTTCTTCAGTGCGGTCACCAGTTTGGCTTGTACATCGGCTGGCATGCCTTTGGGCCCGGCGATGCCTCGCCAGGCCCCAATGGCCCAGTCACTGCCAGCAGCGGCCTTGAGCGTGGGCACTTGCGGATACAGGGCCGATGGATTCGGCGACATGATCGCCAGCGGACGGGCTTTGCCCGCATCGATCAGGGCACGCGATTCTGGCAATGAACAAGTCACAAACTCAATGCCGCCGGCCGCCAAGTCATTCATGGCCGGTGCAGCCCCGTTGGAGGGGACCCAGGGTGCGGCAGCCACATCCACTTTCATGTCTTTGAGCATGCCGGCCAAAGCCAGGTGCCAAATGCCGCCCTGCCCGGTGCCCGAGGCTTTGAATTTACCCGGGTTGGCCTTGATGGCCTTGACCAGGTCGTCCAAGGTCTTATAGGGCGAATCTGCCCGTACCGTGACAGCTGCGGGGTCGATGTTCATCAGGCCCAAGGCGGTGAAGTCTGTGGGATTCAATTGGGTCAACCCGGCCCAATGCATCATGGAAATCTCGACCGTGATCATGCCAAGGGTGTAGCCATCGGGGGCAGCGGTGGCTATGGCCGAATGTCCCACCACGCCGTTGCCGCCGGTGCGATTGACCACGTTGACGGGTTGACCCAGGTCTTTTTCCAGCAAGGCAGCAATGATGCGCGCCACCGCATCAGTGCCTCCGCCCGCCCCCCAAGGCACGATGAGGGTGATCGGACGGTTGGGGTAATTTTGAGCCCAGGCCGCTGAGCCCCACAAAAGGGCTCCCAGCATCACAGCCAGCAGCCGGGTCATGGTACGACGCCACATGTTTGTCTCCTTTTTTGACTTGACCGTCTGAACGCAGTCAATGCCTTGAATTTATACGCCCAAAGTTCGTCCGTCCAGTGCGGGTGTTCCCTGCCCTGGCACGGTCACGACGTCGGTCTGCCCTTCAGCAAGTTTTGCAGAGCTTCCCTAGCTTCCTTAATCTTCAGGCTTGAACCCGGAGGCTTTGACCCAAGGCTCCCACTGGGTGGCCTCGGCCTGCTGCATTTGGGCCAGGGCCTCGGGCTTGAGGTAGGCGCCGCGCATGGCGTTTTTGGTGAAGAAGTCAGCCTGCTTGAGCACCGCCGCCTCCAGCGCCTGGGTGTAAGACTTCACTT
>JBEBAJ010000083.1:0-9059 GCA_041158965.1 Pseudomonadota bacterium
GAAAAGAGGTATCATAGTGGCGTTACGGACAGTTTAATCAGAATATCGGTAGGATTAGAAGATGTGAATGATCTCATTCAAGATCTGCAATTCGCACTGAATGAATGGAGAAAAAAAGCCCAAACTCAAATCACCTGCCTATCATGAACCGAAAAGAAATCAACTTGGGCATTTTTGGCTTTGGATGCGTTGGATACGGCCTTTGGCAAGTACTTGAACAAACACCAGGTCTCAAAACCAAAATCAAAAAAATTGGTGTAAAAGACAAAAAGAAATCCAGGCCAATACATCAAGACTACTTTACTTATAATCCTTTTGAAATTCTAAATGATCCAGAAATCAATGTGATTGTAGAACTCATTGATGACAGCGAAGCTGCATTTCTCCTGGTGAAAAAAGCTTTGGAAAATGGCAAAGCAGTGGTAACAGCCAATAAGAAAATGATTGCAGAACATTTTCAAGAATTGCTGTCATTACAAGAAACCCATCAAGTTCCTTTGCTTTATGAAGCAGCGGTTTGCGCCAGTATTCCCATCATCCGAAATTTGGAAGAGTATTATGACAATGATTTGTTAGAGAAGATAGAAGGAATCATCAACGGATCAACCAATTTTATTTTGAGCAAAACACATCAAGAGAATTTAAGTTATAATGAAGCACTTGCCTTGGCTCAAAAACTAGGATTTGCAGAAAGCAATCCTGCCTTGGACACTGAGGGATGGGACAGCAAATACAAGCTGATTATTCTCATCATGCATGCCTTTGGGGTTGCCACCCAGCCCTGCGATGGAAGCCAGGTTGATGATGCTGCCACGGCGACGCGCAATCATCGAATGCTTGCCAATGTATTGAGACAGCAGGAAGTAGCCCCGAATGTTGAGGTTCATCACCTTGTCCCACGCTTCAAGCGGATGGTCCTCGGCGGGGGAGCCCCAGGCAGCGCCGGCGTTGTTGACCAGAATATCCACCTGGCCCAGGCGCTGGATGCTCTCGGCGCCCAGACGGGCGATGTCCTCGGGGTGACCACAATCGGCGGCCATCCAGTCGGCTGGGATGCCGGCCGCTTTGAGTTCTGCCGCCGCTTGCTCCAGATCCGACGCCTTGCGGGAGGTGATGAGCACTCGGGCACCAGCCTCGCCCAGCGCATGCGCCAATTGCAGGCCCAGGCCTCGTGAACCACCGGTCACCAGCGCGGTCTTGCCATGCAGGTCAACGAGTTGTTGGAGAGTTCTTGTCATCGTGTCAGCTTTCAGCAGCGTACAAGCAAGCGACCGAAAAGTCGTCCGCGGGGTTGATTAAAAAGCCTCTTCCGGCATGTCGGCACAGGTGCTGTCGCACGTGGCCACCACCTGAAGCCAAGCCCCAATTTTGGGTAACTCGTAGTGGAAGAAGTATTGACAGGCTAGCATGCGACCGGTGTTGGAGTCAGTACCCGCGCGACTCGACAAGGCCACCTCCAGCCAGATCCAGGCCAGGACCGTGTGGCCAAAGGCCTGCATGTAGGGCACGGCGTTGGCGAGGACCCGCGCAGGTTCGCGGTGCGACCAGGCGTCCTGGGTGGCCTGTTGCACCTGTTGCCAGGCCAATGACAGTTGCTGCGCCCAGGTCACCAGTCGTTGGTCGCCAGCGTGGGACGCTTGCTCGGTGGTGGCCTTCATGCGCCGTGACAGGGCGGACAATCCCGCACCATGCTCCATCACCACCTTGCGGCCCAACAGGTCTTGCGCCTGGATGCCGTGCGTGCCCTCATGGATCATGTTGAGGCGGTTATCCCGCCAGTACTGTTCGACGGGAAAATCACGGGTATAGCCATAGCCACCATGCACCTGGATGGCCAGGCTGTTGGCCTCGAGACACCATTCGCTGGGCCAGCTCTTGATGATGGGGGTGAGCACCTCCAGCAGCAGTCGCGCTTCGTGGGCTTGTTCGGGCGTGCCCGTGTGTTGTTCATCGACCAGACGCGCACCGTACAAGGCCAGCGCCAAGGCGCCTTCACCATACGACTTTTGCGCCAGCAACATGCGCTTGATATCCGCATGCTCAATGATGCGTACTTGAGGCCGCGTGGCGTCCTTGCCGCCACTCCCAGGCAACCTGCCTTGGGGACGCTGCCGAGCGTAGTCCAGCGATGCGTAGTACCCCGCGAGGCCCAGCAGGGTGGCCGCCATGCCAATGCTGATACGGGCCTCATTCATCATGTGGAACATGCAGCGCAAGCCATCGCCCTCGGCGCCGACCCGGTAGCCAATGGCCCCGCCCCCAAGGCCATCGAGTCCAGGGGCTCGCACTGGGTACCGGCCTTCACCAAAATTGAGCAAGGTGTTGACGGTGCCCCGCCAGCCACATTTGTGGTTCAGCCCCGCCAGCGCCACATCATTGCGTTCACCCGTGAGTTGGCCCTGCGCATCCACCAACCGTTTGGGGACGATAAAGAGCGAAATACCCCGGGTGCCGGGCACCAGGTGACCGTCGGGTCCTGGCACCTTGGCCAGGACCAGGTGCACGATGTTCTCGGTCAATTCGTGATCGCCGGTGGAGATCCACATCTTGCTGCCGCGTAAGCGGTAGCGAGGCCCCAACGGGTCGGCCTCAAAATCGTCACCGTCGGGCGTGGCCCGGGTCGCAATGTCGCTGAGCGAAGAGCCGGCCTGAGGTTCGCTCAAACACATGGTGCCGGCAAAGCGTCCGTTGAATTCGTTGAGTGCAAACGCCGTACGCTGCCTCTCGGTGCCATGCGCCATGAGCAGGTTGGCATTGCCCACGGTGAGCATGTGGGCGCTGATGCTCACCGACGCACAGGAAAAAAACGCGTTGGCCGCCGACTCCACGGTGAAGGGCAACTGCATACCGCCGATGGCATGGTCCTGCGCGGCGCTCAGCATGCCACTGGCCACATAGGCGTCATGCGCAGCCTGGGTGGCAGCGGGAAGAATGACGCGTTCGCCGTCGAACCGAGGTTCCTCGGTATCGACCGTGCGGTTGTGGGGGGCAAATTTCTCGCGCGCAATCCGTTCGCAGGTATCCAGCACCGCATCGTAAGTTTCCCGGTTGTGCTCGGCAAAACGCTCTCGCGTGGAGAGCGTTTGGACCTGAAGCCACTCGTAGAGCAGGAAATCCAGCGTGTGTCGCAAACTCATGGGCGCGCCTGGCCAGCCTCCATGTGGGAATGAGGGGTCACAGCACTTCGAACACGCCAGCCGCACCCATGCCGCCACCAATGCACATGGTCACGCACACGCGCTTGGCGCCACGGCGCTTGCCTTCAATCAGGGCATGCCCCGTCAAGCGCTGACCGCTCACGCCATAGGGGTGACCCAGGGCAATCGCACCACCATTGACATTCAGGCGATCAGCCGGAATGCCCAGCTTGTCACGGCAATACATGACCTGCACCGCAAACGCCTCGTTGAGTTCCCACAGGTCGATGTCGTTCACGCTCAGGCCCAGGCGCTTCAACACCTTGGGCACGGCAAACACCGGGCCGATACCCATTTCATCGGGCTCGCAACCGGCCACGGCAAAGCCGAGGAATCGGCCCAGGGGCTTCAAGCCCCGCTGTTGGGCCAGGGTTTCATGCATGACCACGCAAGCACCGGCACCATCAGAAAACTGGCTGGCATTGCCGGCTGAAATCACTCCGCCGGGAATGGCCGGCTTGATGCCGCTGATCCCTTCCTTCGTGGTGCCTTCGCGGGTGCCCTCGTCACGGCTGACGGTGACTTCTCGGGTGATCAGCCCCATGACCTTGTCCACCACGCCAGCCTTGACAGTGATGGGCGCAATCTCGTCATCAAACTTGCCAGCGGCCTGGGCGGCACAGGCTTTTTGCTGGCTGGCAGCACCGTACTCGTCCATGGCTTCACGGGCGATGTTGTAGCGTTTGGCGACCTGCTCGGCCGTTTGCAGCATGTTCCAGTAGATCTCGGGCTTTTTCTTGCTGAGCGCCGGATCCACCAGCATGTGCATGTTCATTTCCTGCTGCACACACGAAATGCTTTCCACCCCGCCAGCCACATACACATCGCCTTCACCCGCGATGATGCGTTGTGCGGCCATGGCGATCGTTTGCAAGCCAGAGGAACAAAAGCGGTTGATGGTCATGCCTGACACGGTGATGGGACAGTCGGCCATCAGCGCAATTTGTCGCGCGATGTTGGCGCCTGTGGCGCCTTCGGGGTTGGCGCAGCCCATCAGCACATCCTCGACTTCGCCGGCTTCTATCCCAGCGCGGGCAATGGCATGCTTGACCGCGTGCCCCCCCAGGGTGGCCCCGTGGGTCATGTTGAAAGCGCCGCGCCAGCTCTTGGCCAGGGGGGTGCGAGCGGTGGAGACGATGACAGCTTGAGTCATGATGAATCCTTGGGTGTTCGGTCAGAGGACATTGTTGAAGGTTTTACCTTCAGCCGCCAGACGGGCCAGGAGGGGCGCGGGTGTCCAGAAATTCGCATCGTCCAGCGGGTTCTGGGCGAAGCGGCGCATGGTGTTCACCACGTTGAAGAGGCCAAACTGGTCGGCGAACAGCATGGGCCCGCCACGGTGCATGGGGAAGCCATAACCCGTGATGTACACCATGTCCACATCGCTGGCCTTGGCGGCAATGCCCTCTTCCAGGATGTGAGCCGCCTCGTTGACCAGGGAGAACACCAGGCGCTGCACGATCTCTTCGCTGCTGATCTTGCGCGGCGTGACACCCAAGGTCTTGCGGTACTCGGCAATCATATTGTCCACCACAGCCGAGGGGATGGCATCACGCTTGCCGGGTTGGTAGTCGTACCAGCCCGAACCGGTTTTTTGTCCGTAACGGCCCATCTCACACAACAAGTCGGCGGTCTTGCTGTAGCGCAGGTTGGGTTTTTCCACATAGCGACGCTTGCGAATGGCCCAGCCAATGTCATTGCCGGCCAGGTCTCCCATGCGGAACGGGCCCATGGCAAAGCCAAAGGCTTCGATGGCCTTGTCCACTTGCTGGGGCGTGCAGCCTTCCTCCAGCAGGAAACCGGCTTGGCGGCTGTACTGCTCGATCATGCGGTTGCCGATGAAACCATCGCACACACCCGATACCACAGCCGTTTTCTTGATTTTCTTGGCGATAGACATGACCGTGGCCAGGACGTCTTTGGCCGTTTTTTCACCACGCACCACCTCGAGCAACTTCATCACGTTGGCGGGGCTGAAGAAATGCATGCCCACGACGTCCTGCGGCCGCTGGGTGAAGGACGCAATGGTGTTGACATCCAGGGTGGAGGTGTTGGAAGCCAGGATGGCGCCGGCCTTCATGGTCTTGTCCAGCTGTTGGAACACCTTTTCCTTGACACCCATTTCCTCAAACACCGCCTCAATCACCAGATCGGCGTCACGGATGTCCTGGTAGCTGAGCGTCGTGGTCAAGAGCGCCATGCGCTGGTCGTACTTTTCTTGCGAAAGCTTGCCTTTTTTGACCTGGGCTTCGTAGTTCTTGCGGATGGTGGCAATGCCTCGGTCCAGCGCGTCCTGCTTCATTTCTAGCATGCGCACCGGAATGCCCGCGTTGAGGAAGTTCATCGAAATGCCACCGCCCATGGTGCCAGCGCCAATGACGGCGACCGACGCAATGGTGCGCACCGGCGTGTCGTCGGGCACATCGGCAATTTTGGAGGCTGCACGCTGCGCGCCAAACAGGTGGCGCAGCGCCCGGCACTCGGGGGTGGTCAGCAACCCCAGGAACAGTTCGCGTTCGTTCACCAGACCCTTGTCAAAGGCCATCTTGGTGCCAGCTTCGACTGCATCCACACACTTGAGAGGTGCGGGAAAGTTCTTGGACATGCCTTTGACCATGTTGCGCGCAAACTGAAAATACGCGTCGCCCTGGGGGTGCTTGCAGGGCAAATCACGCACCCGCGGCAAGGGTCGTGCATCGGCCACAGAGCGGGCATAAGCCACGGCTTCGTCCATCAAGGATTCGCGCGAGGCAGCCATCTTGTCAAAGAGCTTTTGACCGGGCAAGGACGCGAGCATCTCGCTCTTGATGGCCTCTCCGCTCACGATCATGTTCAAGGCCGGCTCGACACCCAGCACGCGCGGCAGGCGCTGAGTCCCTCCCGCACCAGGAATCAGACCAATTTTCACTTCAGGCAGCGCGATGCTCGCGCCGGGTGCTGCGATGCGGTAATGACAGCCCAAGGCCAACTCCAGACCGCCGCCCATGGCCACCGTGTGAACCGCCGCCACCACCGGCTTGGGACTGTTCTCGATGGCCAGGATGACGCTGAGCAAATTGGGGTCCTGCACCGCTTTGGGGGTGCCAAATTCTTTGATGTCTGCCCCGCCCGAAAACGCCTTGCCCTGCCCCGTCAACACCACGGCCTTGATGGACGCATCGTCCAGGGCTTGCTGCAGCGCGTGGACGATGCCCAGGCGAGTGGACAAGCCCAGACCATTCACCGGTGGGTTGTTCATGCTGATGACGGCAATGTCGCCTTGGGTGGAGTAGTCTGCGCTCATGCGGAGTCCTTCTGAGAAAAAAGAACGATCGTTCGTTTTTGGATTGTATCGGGGATTCTGATGCTGAAATGGGGGGTCTGACTCAGACCTCCAGCCACTCACGACGCGCGCTGGGGTCGTCGCGCAGGGACTGGGGCGTGCCCTCAAACACGATGCGCCCGTGCCCCATGACCAGGGCCCGATCGGAGATGTCCATGGCGATGGTGAGTTTTTGTTCGATCAGGAGCACCGACATCCCGCGTTCTTTGAGACGTTTCAGATACTGTCCCACCTGTTCAACAATTTTGGGGGCCAGTCCCTCGGTGGGTTCGTCAATGATGATGAGTTCAGGTTGTCCCATCAGGGTTCGGCACAGGGTCAGCATCTGCTGTTCGCCCCCGCTCAGCACACCGGCCTCGGTGTGTTGACGTTCACGCAAACGCGGGAACATTTGGTACATGTCCTCGTAGTCCCAGCGTGGTGCTTGGCTGTGGGGTCGGGCCGGAGACTTCAGACCCAGCATCAGGTTTTGATGCACGGTCAGCGTGGGAAAGATATCGCGGCTTTCGGGCACATAGCCAATGCCCCGTTGAGACACTTCAAAGGCCTTGAGGCCCGTCAGTGATTCACCGTGCCAGGTGACTTCGCCCACCCCGTCGACCAAGCCCATGATGGTTTTGGCGGTGGTGGAGCGACCCGAGCCGTTACGCCCCAGCAACGCGACGATCTCGCCGGGGTGTACCTGCAAACTGACTCCATGCAACACATGACTTTTGCCATAAAAGGCATGGAGGTTATTGAGTTGCAACATCTCAGTGCCCCCCCTCGCCACCCGAGGAGCCCAGATAAGCCTCTTGAACTTTGGGATTGGCGCGCACCGCCTCCGGTGTGTCAAAGGCGATCACTTCGCCATAAACCACCACCGCGATACGATCAGCCAGCCCAAACACCACGCCCATGTCGTGCTCCACCGTCAGCAAGGTTTTGTTCTGCGTCACCTCGCGGATGAGCGAGACAAACCGAGAGGTCTCGCTGCGACTCATGCCGGCGGTAGGCTCATCCAGCAAAATCACAGTCGACCCACCAGCGATGGTGATGCCAATTTCCAGGGCGCGCTGCTCCGCATAGGTGAGGTTCACAGCCAGCACATCACGGCGTTTGTCCAGGCGGATGCTTTCTAGCAAGGCTTCGGTTCTGTCGTTGGCATCGTCCAGATCGGCCAGAAATTTCCAGAAGGTGTAGCGATAGCCCAGGCTCCACAACACGGCGCAGCGGAGGTTTTCAAACACACTGAGCTTGGGAAAGATATTGGTGATCTGAAAGCTGCGCGACAAACCCAGACGGTTGACCTGATACGGCGTCTTGCCGTCGATACGCTGACCTTGTAACCAGATTTCACCCTGGCTGGGTGCAAATCGTCCACTGATCAGGTTGAACAAGGTGGACTTGCCGGCGCCATTGGGCCCAATGATCGCCACCCGCTCGCCCTGTTGCACCTGTAAATCGATGCCACGAATGATCTCGGTCTTGCCAAACTGCTTGCGCACACCCTTGAGTTCCAGCGCTGGGGTGGTGAACCCTGCGGCCAAGGGGTCGGTGGCTTGACGTTCCAAGGCGGTACTCACAACGCCTCCCGTCGTTTGATTTCCTGTTCGATCTGCACCTGGATCTCATCCCAATCCCGTCGGTATTGCCGCCTGGCCAGTTCGAAGAGTCCAAGCGCAGTGACCAGAACAAATCCGGCACCAAACCAGCTGCGCACACTGAGCGCATCCAAGGTCATGCCGGCGAACTTCAAGGTGGGCCCAAGCGCCGAGTTCAGTTGCAGGTGATAGACCATTTCAATCCAGGCCCCAGCACTCAGCAAAGCGATGACTGCCAGCACGCCCAGACCCACATACGCCACCCACAGACGGCGCAAATGACCAAAGCTGGCCACCCGCAGATTCATCATGATCAGGCTGGCCATGCCGCCCGGGGCGTACATCACCATGAACAAAAACACCAGGCCCAGGTACAACAGCCAGGCCTTGGTCAGTTCAGACAGCAGCACGCTGGCCAGAATCATCAGGATGGCGCCAATGATGGGACCAAAAAAGAAGGTGGCCCCGCCCAGAAATGTGAACAACAAATACGCACCCGATCGGGCAGCCCCGACCACCTCGGCGGTCACGATCTCAAAATTCAGCGCGCCCAGACCTCCCGCGATGCCCGAGAAAAAACCCGCAATCATGAAAGCGAAATAACGCACATGCTGCGTGTTGTAGCCGATGAACTCCACCCGCTCCGGGTTGTCGCGCACGGCATTGAGTATGCGTCCCAGCGGTGTGCGTGTGAAGGCAAACAGCAAGGCCACGCAGACAAAGGTGTAGAGCGCAATCAGGTAATAGACCTGGATTTGGGGTCCGAAGTTGATGCCCATGAATGGCGTACCCGCCACCCGGTTGCCCGACACCCCGGCTTCGCCACCGAAGAATTCAGAGAACATCAGCGACATGGCCGATACCAGTTCAGCCATGCCCAGGGTGATCATGGCAAAGGTCGTGCCCGACTTGCGGGTCGTGACATAGCCCAGCAGACAGGCAAAAAATAATCCACCC
>JBEBAJ010000084.1:0-12849 GCA_041158965.1 Pseudomonadota bacterium
CTGGGGCGCAGTGCCCTCATTGATTTTTTGCAACAGCGCATGGGGCAGGGCCCCAAAGCGCTTGCTCAACTGTTTTTGCAACAGCAGGCCTTGGCCTTGGCCTATCCCCTGCTCGATGCCCCTCTCCAAGCCTTGCTGCATCTGGTGATCAAACCACTTCTGAACGCTTACCTCAGTCACCATAAAACAGCGCATCCAGCAAAGCCATGCGAGCTTGCCACGGCGGCTCATCTGCAAAACGCAGCGACTCTGGGGGAGTTTGGTTCCAAGGCATTTGGCGCAGTGGCTCGACCACCCGGGTCCAATAGGTTTGAAGGGTGATGAGGTGTTGGGGCATGCCCAGTTCATTGGCCAGTTGCACTTTCGTTTTGCGACTGATCGGCAAAAACACATCAGGCCGCTTTAAAGCCAGCATGCGCGTGGGTGCCACCATGCCTGGATTTTTGGGGTGCCCGATCAGGGGCAGGTAGATGCTCAAAAATCGGTCGTAATGGGCTTGCGTGACAGGCTTGAAGAGCGGAATCTCATCGTAAGCAGACGAGAGCGCTTCCAACCCAGGTGTTGTCTGCTGGGTTCTCAATGCTTCATAGACGGGCAAATGGGCTCCCACGACATGGCTGAACAAATGCCAGTCCAGCCCCCCCATCCCGGGCAGTTTCGGGTTTTTAATGACGCCAGCCAAGGCCAATCTGAATTCGGCAGGCATCACTTTCAGATGCCGATCCCTGACCCATTGTTCGTGCGCCAGGCGCAAGATATCCAGGCGTTGCCCCCATTCATCGCAGTCAGGCCCAGAGCGCTGCGCACATGCCAAAACGGTGCGGCCCTTGATCTCTGACCAGTCAGCAAATGACAAAGTGCCTGTGGCGGCCTGTAAGCCTGCTTCACTTTGCTTTTCCAGTGCCATCAAGGCCAAGTTGATCTCCTCCGGCTGGGCTCGCCGGGAGTTTTGCAGTTTTTTGTAGCCATCGATGAAACCCGGGGTGACTAGGCTGGCTTGTTCGAAGTCGTGTTTCATTTGGGCTTCGAGGTGTTGAAAGAAAGTCGAATGCATGCCGGAGTCCTCCAGTGTCAGGGCTGGTATGGGGTATTGCTGTGTGAGTTCATTCAAGAGCGAACACTTTGGGTCAGGCCTTCCTTCGAAATAAACCATCGAACGCTCGACGTTGCCAACAGCATGATCAGATAAGCCGCCCTGCGTCATATTGCAGCTACCCATCACGGCCAGACCCCAAGTTTGTCCCTTAAGAAGGTACACCTTGGGGTGGAAAACACCACCATGAAAGGGGGGGTGCCTTCTGAAGCCGGTGTGATTTCTCCAGTGATCAAGCAACTCTGCACTGGTGTGATTAAAACTGGTGCCCACCACATAGGCCATGACATTCGATGGATTTTGTCGCAATGCCTGGTCGATGGGGTGACCCGAACGGGCCCACGCCACAGCGACCTCGATTTGTGAGCTGACGGGTATGCATTCAAGCAAAAGCCTGAACGTGTCTTGTCGCCCCAAAGCAAAAATATTCATCCATAAATACTACAAACAATCGAATCAAATAGCAATTGGAATTCATAATGCTGGATGGTCATCGGTGGTGAAATCGCCCGCCTTGACTTGGCGTGTGGGGCAGGCCGTCAGATGTTTGGGCTCAAGGCCTGAGCCCGCCCGCATACAATCAGAGACTGACCTAAACCAACCTTTGCCCCTCTCCCATGGCTCCTCAAAATTTGATGGCCAATGCCATCCGCGCCCTGACCATGGACGCCGTCCAGCAAGCCAACTCCGGCCACCCCGGTGCCCCCATGGGCATGGCCGACATGGCCGTCGCCCTCTGGGGCCGCCACCTGCGCCACAACCCGGCCAACCCGCATTGGCCCAACCGCGACCGCTTTGTGCTCTCCAACGGCCACGGCTCGATGCTGATCTATTCGCTCTTGCACCTCACCGGCTACGATCTTCCGCTGCAAGAGCTGAAGAACTTCCGCCAGCTGCACAGCAAAACCGCCGGACACCCCGAGGTGGGCATCACCCCGGGCGTGGAAACCACCACCGGCCCGCTGGGCCAGGGCATCACCAACGCCGTGGGCATGGCGCTGGCCGAGAAACTGCTCGCCGCCGAATTCAACCGCCCCGGCCATGCCATCGTCGACCACCACACCTATGTGTTCATGGGCGACGGCTGCCTCATGGAAGGCATCAGCCACGAAGCCTGCTCTCTGGCCGGGGCCTGGAAGCTCAACAAACTCATCGCCTTGTATGACGACAACGGCATCTCCATCGACGGCCAGGTCAGCCCCTGGTTTGGCGACGACACCGCCCAGCGCTTCAAGGCCTACGGCTGGCAGGTCATCGGCCCGATCGATGGCCACCACCCCGACGCAGTCAGCGCGGCGATCGAGCGCGCCAAGCACAGCGCCACTCAGCCCACCCTCATCGTCTGCAAAACCCACATCGGCAAAGGCAGCCCCAA
This sequence comes from Pseudomonadota bacterium, assembly GCA_041158965.1. GTDB lineage: Bacteria > Pseudomonadota > Gammaproteobacteria > Burkholderiales > Burkholderiaceae_C > Limnohabitans. The sequence continues at coordinate 2,469 of JBEBAJ010000084.1, forward strand.
CCGCGCCAACACCGCCAAGGCCCACGGCGAGCCCTTGGGCGCAGAAGAAATCAAGCTCACCCGCGACGCGTTGGGCTGGCCGCACGAGCCCTTCGTCATTCCGGCTGAGGTCTATGGCCTCTGGAGCGCCAAAGACGCCGGGCAAAAAGCCCAGACACTGTGGGACCGTGCCTTTGCCGCCTACCAAAAGGCCCACCCCGAGCTCGCCGCCGAATTCCTGCGCCGCAGCAGCGGCCAACTGCCGGCGCAGTTTGACCAGTGGGTGGTCGACACCGTGCTGGCCGCGCACCAAAAGGCCGAGACCGTGGCCAGCCGCAAAGCCAGCCAGTTGGCGCTCAACGAATTCACCGCACGCTTGCCCGAGCTCTTGGGCGGCAGCGCCGACCTCACCGGCTCCAACCTCACCAACACCCCCAGCACCCCGGCGCTGCGCGTCAACCTGGCGGGCGATGTGGCGCGCACCGAAGCGGGCCAAATCGGCCGCCACATCAATTACGGCGTGCGCGAATTCGGCATGGCCGCCATCATGAATGGCGTCACCCTGCACGGTGGCTACATCCCCTACGGCGGCACCTTCCTCACCTTCAGCGACTACTCGCGCAATGCCATTCGCATGGCGGCGCTCATGAAGCAGCGCGTCATCCACGTCTTCACCCACGACTCCATCGGCCTGGGTGAAGATGGCCCCACCCACCAGTCCATCGAACACGCGGCCAGCCTGCGCCTCATCCCCAACCTCGATGTCTGGCGCCCCGCCGATACCGCCGAGACCGCCGTGGCCTGGGCCATCGCCCTGCGCAACGCCCAGCGCCCCACCGCGCTCTTGCTCAGCCGCCAGAACCTGCCCTACCTGCCCAAGCCCACCTCTGACCGGTCGGCCAACGCCAGCGGGCTTGACGCCATTGCCCAAGGCGCCTACATCGTCGCCGAGCCCAAAGAAGCCGGTCTGCAGCGTCAAGCCCAGGCGGTCATCATCGCCACCGGTTCAGAAGTCTCGTTGGCCTTGCAGGCCCAGGTTGTCTTGGCGGGTCGCGGCATCGCCGTGCGTGTGGTGTCCATGCCCAGCACCACCACCTTCGACCGCCAAAGCGTGGCCTACAAGCGCGCCGTCTTGCCCGACGGCCTCCCGCGCATCGCGGTTGAAATGGGCGTCACCGATTTTTGGTGGAAATACGGCGTCGCCGCCGTGGTCGGCATCGACACTTACGGCGAAAGCGCCCCTGCCGGTGTGCTGTTCAAGCACTTCGGCTTCACCGCTGACAATGTCGCCGACACCGTGCACCAGGCCCTGCTTGCGGCCTGAAGCGTCGTCCAGCATTCATCGCATAGAAAGGAAAACAAAACATGACCCTCAAAATCGGCATCAACGGCTTTGGCCGCATCGGACGCATGGTGTTTCGCGCAGCGGTGCAAAACTTCTCTGACATCGAAGTCGTGGGCATCAACGATTTGCTCGAGCCCGACTACCTCGCCTATATGCTCAAGTACGACAGCGTGCATGGGCGCTTCAAGGGCGACATCGCCATCGATGGCCAGACCCTCATCGTCAACGGCAAAAAAATCCGCCTCACCGCCGAGCGCGACCCCGCCCACCTCAAGTGGAACGAGGTCGGAGCCGAAGTGGTGATCGAAGCCACCGGCCTCTTCCTTGACAAAGCCTCCGCCGAAAAACACCTCGCCGCCGGCGCCAAAAAGGTATTGATGTCCGCCCCCTCCAAAGACGACACGCCGATGTTCGTCTATGGCGTCAACCACACCACCTATGCGGGTCAGGCCATCATCTCCAACGCCTCATGCACCACCAACTGCCTGGCCCCTGTGGCCAAGGTGCTCAACGACAAGTGGGGCATCAAGCGCGGCCTGATGACCACCGTGCACGCCGCCACCGCCACCCAAAAAACCGTCGATGGCCCCAGCAACAAAGACTGGCGCGGTGGCCGTGGCATCCTCGAGAACATCATTCCCTCATCCACCGGTGCCGCCAAGGCCGTGGGCGTGGTCATCCCTGAGCTCAACAAAAAACTCACCGGCATGTCCTTCCGCGTCCCCACCTCGGATGTGTCGGTGGTGGACCTCACGGTCGAGCTCAACCGCGAAGCCGACTACAAAGAAATCTGCGCCGAAATGAAAGCCCAAAGCCAGGGGGCCCTCAAGGGCGTGCTGGGCTACACCGAAGACAAAGTGGTCGCCACCGACTTCCGTGGCGAGCCCTGCACCTCGGTGTTTGACGCCGAAGCCGGCATCGCCTTGGACAAGACCTTCATCAAAGTCGTCTCCTGGTACGACAACGAGTGGGGTTATTCGAACAAGTGCCTCGAAATGGCCCGCGTCATCGCCCAATGACCATCGCCTTACTGCCCTTCCAAGAGCAAATCCACGCGGCCATCACCCACAAACAGGTGCTGGCCATCCGTGGCATGGGCAGCAAAGATTTTTTGGGCCCGCCTTGCCCGCAGGCCCGGGTGCTCGACACCCGCGCGCTCAACGGCATCATCAGCCACGAGCCCTCCGAATTGGTCATCACCGCCTATGCGGGCACGCCCTTGTCAGAAATCGAGCAAGCCTTGGCCGCCCACGGCCAGTGCCTGCCCTTTGACGCCCCCCACTATGAGGGGCAGGCGGGCACCCTGGGCGGCTTGGTCGCGGCTGGCATGGCCGGCCCGGCCCGCGTGGCGGTAGGCGGTGTGCGCGACCATGTGCTGGGTCTGGCCATGTTCAATGGCCTGGGCCAACACCTGCGTTTTGGCGGGCAGGTCATGAAAAACGTCGCCGGCTACGATGTCTCGCGCCTCATGGCCGGCAGCATGGGCACCTTGGGCCTCATCACCGAAGTCTCGCTCAAGGTGCTGCCCATGGCGGTGGCCGAGGCCACCCTCATGTTCGCCATGCCCCAGGAACCCGCGCTGGACATCTTGCAACGTTGGGCGGGGCAACCCCTGCCCATGAATGCCTCTTGCTGGGTCCACGATGACACCGCCGCCCAGCCCCAAGGGTATTTGTTTGTCCGCCTGCGCGGGGCGCAGGCCGCTGTGCGCAGCGCCCAGGCCAAAATGCTGGCCGATGTGCACGCCCTGGGCCACGCCGGACAGGCCATGGACACCGCCGAGGCGGCGGCCGACTGGCGCGACTGCGCCAACCAGACCCTGCCTTTTTTCAGGCAGCCACCCAGCCCCGAGCACGCCTTGTGGCGACTCTCTTTGCCCACCACCACCCCCGCCCTCGATTGGCCCACCAGCCCCCTGATCGAGTGGCACGGGGCCTTGCGCTGGGTCTGGGCCACGGCCCGCCAATCGGGCCTGTTGCGCGAACTCGCACATGGCCTGGGTGGCCATGCCACCCTGTGGCGGGTCAGCCCGGCCCACGGCCTGGCAGACTTCCAGGCGGGCTTCCAAAGCCCCGCCAGCCCCACCCTGCAGGCCATCGGCCAACGCCTGCAAGCCCAGTTTGACCCGCACGGCGTGTTCCGCACCGGGCGCCTCCTTCCCCCCCACGCCCCCATGGCGATGTCGGCCAACGCCGAGCACTGACATGCAAACCCAACTCGCCCCCCAGTACCAAGGCACACCCGAAGGGCAGGAGGCCGAGGCCATCCTGCGCAAGTGTGTCCATTGCGGCTTTTGTACCGCCACCTGCCCCACCTACCAACTGCTGGGCGATGAGCTCGACGGCCCGCGTGGCCGCATCTACCTCATCAAACAGGTGCTGGAAGGGGAGAAGCCCACCCGCAAAACCCAATTGCACCTCGACCGCTGCCTGACTTGCCGCAACTGCGAGAGCACCTGCCCCAGTGGCGTGCAATACGGCCATCTGGTCGACATAGGCCGCCACATCGTCGAGCAACAGGTCCAGCGGCCCCTCGGTGAAAAAATCATGCGCACCGCCCTGGCCCAGGGCCTGAACTCATCGCTCTTTGCCCCTGCCATGAAACTGGGACAAAGTGTGCGCGCCTTATTGCCCCGCGCCTTGCGCGACAAAGTCCCGGCCCCGCACGACCCGGGGCGCTGGCCCACCCGCACCCATGCGCGGCGGGTCCTCATGCTGGCCGGTTGCGTGCAGCCCAGCATGCAGCCCAACATCAATGCCGCCACCGCCCGGGTGCTCGATGCAGCGGGCATCCAGACCCTGGTGGCGCCAGCGGCGGGCTGCTGTGGCGGCGTCAAACTCCATCTCAATGACCCCGGTGCGGCTCACGACCAGATGCGGGCCAACATCGACGCCTGGTGGCCGCACATCGAACAAGGCATTGAAGCGGTGGTGGTCAACGCTTCGGGTTGTGGCGTCACGGTCAAAGACTATGGCCACCTCCTGCGCCACGACCCCGCCTACGCCGACAAGGCGCGTCGGGTCAGTGAGCTGACCCGTGACTTGAGTGAATGCCTCCCCGACATCGCCGCCGCCTTGGGCACCACACTGGCCCCGCGTGCCCGGGCCCTGGGTCTGCTCGCCTACCACCCGCCTTGCACCTTGCAGCATGGCCAGCAACTGCGTGGCGGGGTGGAACAACACCTGGGCGCCATGGGCTTTCAGGTGCAACTGGCCCCCACTGAATCGCACCTCTGTTGCGGTTCGGCAGGCACCTACTCGGTGTTGCAGCCCGAGATCGCCACCCAACTGCGCCAACGCAAGCTCGGGCACCTCGGCGAGTTAAAGCCGCAAGCCATCATCAGCGCCAACATCGGCTGCATCACCCATTTGCAAAGCGGCACCGAGACCCCGGTGCGGCACTGGGTCGAATTGCTCGACCAGTGTCTGGCCTGAGGCCAGCTGCGCCGCCCAGCTCAATCCTCGCCGCGCACCTGCACCGGCACGCGCGCGGCCAAAGCGCACATCAGCTCATAGCCCAGGGTGCCCGCCGCCTGGGCCACCTCGTCGATGGGCAGCAAAGCCCCATCGGCAGAACGGCCCCACAGCGTCACCTCTGCCCCCTCCCGGGCATCCGGGCAGGGCGTCAAATCCACCGCCAACATGTCCATGCTGACCCGCCCCAGCGTGCGGCTGCGCTGCCCGTTGACCAGCACCGGTGTCCCCGTCTGGGCATGGCGCGGGTAGCCATCGGCATACCCGCAAGCCACCACCCCCACCCGCATCGGGCGCTCGGCGACAAACGCCGAGCCATAGCCCACCGTGTCGCCTGCTTGCAACGCTTGCACCGCGATCACCTTGGCGTGCAAAGACATCACCGGCTGCAAACCCCAGTCGGCGGCGGCGTGATCCTGCGGGTCGGGCGAGCTGCCATACAGGGCAATGCCCGGGCGCACCCAATCGGCGTGGGTGTGGGCGTGCCGCAACAAGGCTGCGCTATTGGCCAGGCTGCGCTCACCGGCCAAGTCACGCGTGGCCTCTTCAAACACCCGGCACTGCTCGCTCACCCCGCGCGCACCGTCGGCATCGCTGAAATGCGTCATGTGCGACACCTCATCGACCTGCGGCAGGGCCTGCAAGCGTGACCAGGCCGACCGATAGCGCGTGGCCGCAAAACCCAGCCGGTTCATGCCCGAGTTCAGCTTCAGAAAAACCCGGTGTGGCACCTGCGTCTTGTGTCGGCTCAGCGCATCGATTTGCCCGTCACAGTGCACCGTGTGCCATAGCCCCAGCCGCGAGCAAGTCTCCAGATCCCTGGGCTCAAACACCCCCTCCAGCAGCCAGATCGGCCCGCGCCAGCCGGCTGCCCGCACCTGCTCGGCCTCCTCCAGGTCCAGCATGGCCAAGGCGTCGGCGCCCCGCAAGGCGGCCAACACCCTCTCTATGCCATGCCCGTAAGCATTGGCCTTGACCACGGCACTCACCCGGGCGTGCGGGGCACGCTCACGCAGCAGGCTCAAGTTGTGGCGCAGGGCGTTGAGGTCGATCAGGGCCGAAATCGGGCGGGGCATGGCTCGGTGTACAAAAATTAAAGGCATACTATGCCATCAAAGCCATGCGGGTCGCCAACACGGGAGAAGTCGCACCGAAAAGGGTTATTGCGGCACGGCTTTACAAATGATTTACACTGCGCCGACCCGACCATCATGGAAGTCTTTGAATTTCTAATGCCCATTTTCACGCAATACGGCTATTGGGCCGTGTTCGTGATGCTGCTCATTTGCGGCTTTGGTGTGCCCGTGCCCGAAGATGTCACGCTGGTCACCGGCGGCGTCATTGCCGGTTTGGGCCATGCCGATGTCCACACCATGTTCGCGGTGGGCATGGCGGGTGTGATGATCGGCGACGGCCTCATGTTCACCCTGGGCCGTTTGTACGGCCCCCGCATCATTCAGCTGCCTGGCTTTCGTCGTGTGCTCACCCCCGAGCGCTTCGAAAAAGCCCAGGGTGCTTTCCACAAATACGGCAAATGGGTCATGTTCGTGGCCCGCTTTCTGCCCGGCTTGCGTACCCCGGTTTTTTTCACGGCGGGCATGAGCCATCGCGTCTCCTTCGGCACCTGGTTCCTGATGGATGGTTTTGCCGCCCTCATCAGCGTGCCGATTTGGGTCTACCTCGGCTATTTCGGGGCCCAGAACTGGGACTGGATGTTTGCCGTGTTGCGGCAGTTCCAGCACGCCATCTTCGGCCTTTTGGTGGCGCCGCCATCAGCAACTCAAGCAAGCCAGCCAGACCCACACCGACGCCTAGGGAAGCCGTGCAAAACTCGCTGCGTGCAAGTTTCGCAGAGCTTCCCTAAGCCAACGCCGCTGCATTTCCCGCGCCCTCATCGCTTGCTTGGGCATACACTCAAGGTTTTAGGAGAAGCGTCATGACCCAGTGGCAAGAATTCTCAATCCATCAAATCGACGGCACCCCCATGGACCTCTCGGCCCTGCAAGGCCGGGTGGTGCTGTGGGTCAACACCGCCAGCGCTTGCGGCTTCACACCGCAACTCAAAGGCTTGCAGGCTTTGCATGAGCAGTGGGCCGAGCGCGGCCTCGTGGTGGTGGGCAGCCCCTGCAATCAATTTGGCGGGCAAGACCCGGCACCCAACGCCGAAATCCAGACCTTTTGCCAGCGCAATTACGGCGTGACCTTTGCCCTGACCGAGAAAATCGATGTCAATGGCAAAAACGCCCACCCTTTGTTCCAGTGGCTCAAAAAAGAGGCCCCCGGCCTATTGGGCAGCGAAGCCGTCAAATGGAACTTCACCAAGTTTCTGATTGGCCGCGATGGCCGCGTGCTGCGCCGCTTTGCCCCCAACGACCCCCCGCAGCGCCTGATCTCGCACATCGAAGCCGCGCTCGCCTAACTTCAGGCGGTTTTGCGCAAGCCCAGCCAAATCACGGCACCCACCACCAGCATCGCCCCCAGCACCTGTGAGGGGGCGATGGCCTGCCCCAGCAGGCCCCAAGCCAGCACCAGCGCAAAAATCGGCTCGACATTCATGATGGCCGAAAAACTCGCCGCCCCCAAACGCGGTAACACCGTGAACATGATGGTGAACGCAGTGCCGTACAAAAAACTCAGCGCCGCCAGCCCCAGCCAGCCCGCCCCGCTGCCCGGCCATTGCGGGGCGCCATGCCAGCCCACCACCAGCAAGGCCATCAAAGCAGCCATCACCATATTGAACAAGGTGCGCCAGCGCCCATCCAGGCCCTGCGTCTCATGCTGGGTCAAAATCAGCGCCAGGCCAAACGCCGCCGCAGCGGCCAGGGCAAAAGCCACCCCGGCGCCCATTTGCAGCCACTGGGTGCCCACCCCCAGCCCCGATGCCGCGCCCAGCACATCCAGTGCCAGCCCCAGGCCGAGCAAAATCACCGGCATCGCCCCCACCATCGCCCGCGAAGGCTTGTGGCCGTAAATCAATCGGTCCCACAGGGCCGTGAACAAGGGGTAAGTGTTAAAGGCCAGCAGCGCCAGCGCCACCGGCAGGCGCGACACCGCCGAATACAGGCTCTGGCTTTGCAGGCCGATCAGCACCCCGATCAGCAGCAAAGCCAGGCGTTGGCGGCGCCCCATGCTCAACAGAGGCACGCTGCCCCAAAAAATCAGCAGCCCCACAGCCGCCGCCGTCACGCTGCTGCGCACCGCAACCGCCGTGGCGACATCCAGGCCGCTGGCAAAAGCCACACGCGCGGCCACATGGTTGGCCCCCATCATCAGGCCGATCAGCAACAGCGTCAGAAAAGCCGTGAGGGTCAGGGCACGGGGCGAGCTCAATGCGATCCCGCCGATCGATACAGGCTCAGGCCCTGCAAGCGCAACCGCGCCAGGCCGAGCAAGGCATTGATGTAAGGGGTGGCCACACCGGTTCGACGCCCCAGCTCTTGAACCACGCTCACCAGCGCGTCGAGCTCAACCTCGCGGCCCGCCTCGACATCTTGCAGCATCGACGTCTTGAAGGCCCCCAATTTGGCCGTCACCGCATGCCGGTCCTCCGGCGCCTGTTCGATGGGCAAGCCCAAACGGGCGCCGATCTCGCGCGCCTCCCACATCACCGCAGACACAAAACCACGCACATCGGGGTCCTTCAGCATCAAGTCGGTGGTGGCCATGGTGATCGCGCTCAAGGGGTTCATGGTCATATTTCCCCACAGCTTGAACCAGACGTCTTGCTGGATGCGGCCCGACAGCCGGGCCTCAAACCCGGCCCTTTGCAAAACCTCGACCAATGCCCGGGTGGCCGCGCCGGGTTCGCCCTCCGGGTCGCCCAAGATCAGGCCCTGCCCGAAATGATGGTGCACATGGCCCGGGGCCGGCGTGTGGCAACTGGCGTGCACCACCGCACCGCTCACCCGTCCCGGCGGCATCCATCGCCCCAGTCGGCCCCCGGGGTCCACGCTGTGCAGTGGCGCATCGCCCGCCTGTCCGTCCGCCCATTGCGGCTGCAGCCCCTGCAGAAACCACCAGGGCACGCCATTCATTGCCGTCAAAATCCGGGTCTGCGGTCCGCACATCGGCCCCAAGGTTTCTGCCAGCCTCTCGCCCATCGCCACCAGCGACGGCGCCTTCAGCGCCAGCACCACCCAGTCTTGCGGGCCCAAATCGGCGCCACGGTCACTCGCCTGCACCGGCCACCGGGCTTGTCCTTGGGCATCCGACAAAATCAAACCGCGCGAGCGCAGGGCCTGCAAGGTGGCCCCGCGTGCCAGCAGCGACACCTGGGCCTGTCCTTGGCGCAACAAACCGGCGGCCAACCAGCCGCCTATCGCACCCGCCCCGACGATGGCGATTTTCATGGCCGGCTCGCCTCAGGTCGACTTGAAACGCGCCGCCAGGGCACTGGTGTGGCGGGCCAGCAGGTTCACATCCAGTCCCACCGCCATGAACGTCACCCCTTGGCCGATCGAGCGGCGCGACAAATCCTCGTCGGCGGTCAAAAAACCGGCGGCCTTGCCGCTCTTGACGATGCGCGCAAAAGCGTCGTCTATGGCGGCCCGCACAGCGGGGTGATTCAACTCGCCCACATGGCCCAGTGAGGCCGACAAATCGGCCGGGCCGATGAACAAGCCATCCACCCCCTCCACAGCGGCAATCGCTTCAATATTGTCCAAGGCCAAACGGCTCTCAATCTGCACCAGCACGCAAATCTCATCGTTGGCTTCCTGTGCATAGCGGGCAATGCGCCCCCAGCGCGACGCCCGCGCCCCGCCCATGCCCCGAATGCCGTGCGGCGGATAGCGTGTCGCCTCCACCACCGCCTGTGCCTGCTCGGGCGTGTCCACCATCGGCACCAAAATCGTTTGCACCCCCAAGTCGAGGTATTGCTTGATCAGCGTCGTGCCCATGTGGCCATGACCGCACGGCACCCGCACCACCGGGTGCGTGTCCGGGTAGCCCGCCACGGCCTGCAACTGCGTCAGCATGCTGCGCAAGTCATTGGGGGCGTGCTCCGAGTCCAGCAACAACCAGTCAAAACCCGCCCCGGCGCAAATCTCGGTGCTGTAGCTGCTGGCCAAATGCACCCACAGCCCGATCTGGGGGCGCTTTTCCAGCAAAGCCTTCTTGAATCGATTGACGGCTTGGTTCATGTCTCACCTTTGGCGTGGGTTATTTCTTGCTCTGCGGCGGTACCGTGTTGAAAAACGGGTGCAAGCTGCTGATGCGGCCATCATAAGACGCAGGAATTTCGTCGATTTGCAGCGTCAGTCCCACCAGGTCACTGGCCACCGCCGCGTCCACATGCCGATGCAGCGTCGCGATCAGCGCATCGCCCACCGTTTTCTTCACCTCGGCGCTGCGCCCGCTGGCCATGCGCAAATTCAGATAAATAAAACCCATGGTTTGGCCGGCCGGGGGCTTGCCGTCGGCCACCGCAAAATGCGGGGCCGGGTAGGCAAACACACGCGTGCCACCCAAAGGGAAGACCTCTTTGCCGGCCTCATCGCGCTGGGCCAGCATGGTGTCGGCCAAATCGCGGCACATGGGGCCAAAGGCCACCTTGTCCTCCAGGTTCGAGGTGTACAAAATCACC
>JBEBAJ010000085.1:0-8998 GCA_041158965.1 Pseudomonadota bacterium
GCCCCCGCACCAGGGGCGTTAGACATTTCGGCTGGTGTGGCTGGTGATGCCGCCCTGGGGGTGTTAGGGGGGACGGCGGGTGCGGCTTTGGGTAAAAGCGTGCCATCGGTCAGCCCCGGGGCCGCACCCACACGCTGAGCTCAAACCCACTGGGCCACCATGCGACCGATCACCTGACCGGCTTTCAATTGATCGAGTGCATCAGAGATTTGCGAGGGAGGGCACACCTGTGTGGGCGTGCGCGCCAGTCGACCCGACTGGGCCAGAGCCACCACTTCGCGCAACTCTTGAGGTGAACCGACATAAGAGCCCTGCACAGTGATCGCCCTTTGAGCCATGGGCACCAGGGAAAGCGGAATTTCTCCCCCATACAAACCAACCACCACATAGCGCCCGCCTTTGCGCAATGCAGCCAGCCCCAAGGTGGCGGTGGCCTGTGCGCCCACCAGATCAAGCACGCCCCAGACCCCGCCGGGCAAGGCCGCCAATTGTGCGGCGGCATCGGGCTGACTGGGGTCAAGGGTGAGTTGGGCACCCAGGGCCTGTGCCGCCGGCCATTTGCGAGCGTCGATCTCGCAAACCACGATATGCTGGTGCCCCAAGGCTTTGAGCATGGCCACGGCCATCAGGCCCAGACCCCCGGCCCCCATGACCACAATCGCATCGGAGGGTGCGCAAGGCATGAGTTTTCGGGCTGCGCTGTAGGTGGTCAAACCCGAGCAGGCCAACACCGGGGCATAGGCCGGGTCGAGCCCGCTGGCATCGATGAGGTAACGCGGGTGCGGCACCAGCATGTATTGGCCGTAGCCACCAGGCCGTTGAATGCCCAAAAAGCGCGGGGTCGGGCACCAATTGTCCATGCCCTCCAGGCAACGCGGGCATTCGCCGCAGCCTGTCCAAGGGTAAATCAATACATCTTGTCCCACGGGCGCATTCTGGACCTGAGGCCCGGCGGAGATGACGGTGCCAAAGGGCTCATGGCCCATGGTGACGGGCGGCTTCATGCCGCGCTCGCTCATGTGGAATTTTTTGCCACCACCCAAATCAAAATACCCGTCGCGGATGTGCACATCCGAGTGGCAGATGCCACAGTACTTGACTTGTATCAGCACTTCGGTGCCCTGCGGCACGGGCTGTGCCTTGATGGCTTGCTGCAGGGGCTTGCCCCACTCCTGAATGTCGTAGCTGATCATTTGAGCCCTCCGGTGAGAGCCCTATCCTAGCCTGAAAACTTCAGCTCGCGAATTGGGTCTGACGCCCGGCGGTACCCAGCAAAGCAGGCAGGTTCTGCCATGCATCAGATACGTCTTGCATCAGGCCATGAATTTCCTCTAATGCCTGGAGGTCGTTGCGGGCGTTCACATGGATCAGCCGACGCAGCACATAGTTATACAGGTCGTTCAGATTTTGCGCCAATTCACCACCGCGCTGGAAATCGAGCGCCCCTTGCAGCCCAACCACAATGCGGCTGGCACGCGAGATGCTTTTGGACTTTTCCTCGATGGCATCGTTCAGGATATGGCCCTTGGCCACACACAAACTCTCCAGAAAGCCGTCAAACAACATTTGAATAAGTTGAACATTGTCGGCAGAGGCAACGCCGGACATGACTTGGACGGCGCCATAACTCTCGGCGGCACGGGCAAATGATCTCATTGTGGATTCTCCTGAACTGTCTTGTTCAGAAATATCGGCACCGACTCGGGAAACTTGAGCGATGGGTGAGTCCACACAGGTTCAGGGCCGACGCATGGCACCACCGGAGGACGGGGCGTTGGCTGGCAACTCTGCAGGCAAGGGGTCAACCAGCGACGGGAGTGGGGGCAAGGGCCCCGGCAACAGCAAATCAGACTGATTGGGGAATTGAGTGAATCCGGCTTGCATGTAAAGTGCCTTGCCAGACTCGTTCAAACTGGCCCGAACCCCCATGATGGCCTCTTCAGCCTGAGTCACTGAATCGGCCCCGCACTGATAAAGCGCTTTCACTTGCGGCGGCGGCAACCAGGACTCCAGATTGCCATCTGGGGTGGAGATCACCCGCGGGTTCTTGGGATCACCCAGCATGCCCCGCTGCCCGTCACGTTGGCCTTCCTCGAAGATGGACTCGATATGCAATTGCAAGGCCAGGGCATAGCGCTGTCTGACATTGGCCCATTCGGCGGCATCGATGCCCGACGGCGGATGCTCGGTCATGGCATCCCATAATTTCCGGCCGCCCATGCCGAAATAGGGGCCAGCAGACAGGTTTGTGGCTTTGGCACCACCGACATGATGGGCCCGGGTTTCGCGCTCGATCAGGTTGACCCGATCAACCAAATAAATCAAAAAAATCAGGATGATGATCAGACCGACCACAAAAATGGCGAGCAAGATCCCGTCCATAGTCTTTAACCAGGTGTCCCTTCTTCGCCTTCGGCTGCATCACCTTGTTGCGCTTCCAATTCATCGCGCAAAAATCGCAAGGCCTGAAATGGCTCTTCCAGCCTCAATTCATAGTAAGAAATCTGGTTGGCCAAGGCCTGAACCGCATCGATGGCCTGTTGGGCTGAAATCTCGGTGCGCTGGTATTTGGAGCCCAGCACAAACACTTCCTGAACATACTCCTCGGGGAGGTAGACATAAATTTCGTTCTCGCCCGATTTGATTTTTTGGTAGCAACTGGCCATGGGCGGTTCGGGTTGGGGTTTACCCTCGGCAATGGCCATCATCGCCAACTCCTGCCATTCAGACGTTTGCTCGGCGCCAGCGATAAATGTTTTGTCCAGATGGGCACGGCAAAGCAAACCCAGTCTCATGCGGGCTGTGCGCGCCTCACGCGAGTCAGACTTCAGCTCGACCACCTTGTCATAGGTGGCCTTCGCCTGTTTCATCTCGTCTTCAGGGCTGACGCGATTGAATAATGAAAAAATGGCCAAGTGAACGCCTCTATCAAACTCAGCCCACCTGCAGTTGCTGTCTGAGTTTCTTGACCACAGTGGACAAGATCTGGCTGACGCGCGACTCGGTGACGCCGAGAACTTCGCCAATCTCCTTAAGATTGAGCTCTTCCACATAGTATAACGACATGACCAGCTTTTCCCTCTCAGGCAAAAGGTCAATGGCGGACACGACGGCTTGCATGAACTCCGCCTCTTCCACCATGACTTCGGGCTGCTGGGTGTGGTCGGCGGGCATGGCCATGACCTCGTCGCTGACCACTTCAATAGAAAAGGTTTCAAATCGCTTGGCTTGGCCACGCTCTTTTTGGAATTCGTCAATTTCCTTGCCCATGTACTGGGCCAATTCGGCCTGCGTCGGGGTGCGGCCCAACTCAGCGCCCAGGACATGTACGGCTTCTGACTCTGACCTATTAAAGGCCACGGCGGAACGTGGCAAAAAGGATTGACGGCGCACTTCGTCGAGGATAGAGCCGCGCACTCGACTGAGTGCGAAATGTTCAAACTCATGACCTTTGTCAGGGTCGAAAGCCCTTGCCGCCTCGATCAGCCCCACCATACCCACCTGAATCAACTCATCGAGTTCCATGAATGGAGGAATGCGGGCTTTAAGGTGGATCGCCACCCTTTTGACCATGGGCATGTGTTGCAAAATCAGGTCCTCGGTTGAGAACTCGGTGTGCGTTTGCTGATAGAGGGCCAAAGCGCTTGCCATCTCAGGCTCCTAGCATGCGTTGCATGAAGAATTGAACCCGCCCGGATGCGGCGGTGATCGGGGTTAATTGATCCAAGGCATCAGCCAAAGCACGAAAATCACGCGAAGCAGCACTGCCCGGTGCGAAATCGAGCACCGACTGGTATTTTCTTTGCGCCTGCAAAACCAACTCATCGGCCTCGACAGAGCCCAACAAGCGGATGTTCGTCCCCAGAAATCGCATGCAAACGTCGTTCATGCGCCGGTGCAACTGGCGCCCCATATGGCTGTCATTGACCAAATTTGGCACCAGATAAATTTCGTCCAAGCCCTGCTCAGTGGTCATCACCTTGATCAATCCGTAGGCATCGGCCACGGCGCTGGGTTGGTCGCAAACCACCACCAGGCGGTGGTGACAAGCCGACATGAAGTCGAGCACAGAAGGCGCGATACCTGCCGCGATGTCCACCACCAGATAATCCAGGTCCATCTTCAGACCATCAAAAGACTGAATGATGCCCCTGACCTGCTCATTGCTGAGTGCAGCCATTTCGCGCAATCCGGAAGCCCCGGGTACCAACCATAAGCCCTGAGGCGTCGTGACCATCACCTCTTCCAAGGTTTTTTCTCCGCGAAGTACATGGCCGATGTTGTAAGGCGCATGCGCCCCCAAGGCGATCTGGGCATTGGCCATACCGAGATCTGCATCGAGCAACATGACCTTTTGGTTGCGCTGTGTCAATGCCACTGCCAAATTGGTCGAGATGCTGGTTTTGCCAACCCCGCCCTTGCCACTGGCTACGCCAATGACCTTGGGCACTTTGAGCAATTTAGACATGGACCGCTTTCTCGCTGCGAGTGCTGCGGGTGCGGACACGGGCTTTGGTGGCCGGGGCCTTTGTGCTGGCAGGCACATTCAGAACCGACAATGCACTTTGCGCCCATTCGGCCGGCGACATGGTCGCAGGGGACTCTTTGACTTTGTCGCTACAAGAAACCCATCCAATCGGCAATGGCTTCTCGGTGAGTGCCTGTAGCCATTGCCACAAACTGGGCGATTCATCGGCCTTGGTGATCATCACGCTGTCCCATCGGCAGGATGCGTTTTGCAACCTTTGCAGGGTGGACACCGAGGCGTCCATTGGGGCCACCGCGTGGCGATACATCGTTTGGCTGACCCCGCTGAGGTCGTATTCAACTTTAAAGTAGGGGTCACTGCCCGTGTCTACCCATATATGGGTGCGGTCACTCAACTCATCCAGCAGCAAAAGCAAGGTCGCCGCATCTTTCGCACGGTACACATCCACACCGATGCTGGCCGATAGCGCCTGAAGTTGCGCCCAGGCGCCAGGGCGGTTGTCTTGAAAACTGATGATGGCCTGGCGTTCGATCCCGTGAACTTGCGCCCAGTGATGCGCCAGCCTGACCACCATGCTCGACTTACCCGACCCCGAGGGCCCGTGCACCAAATGCACGCCATCCGCCAGCGCCGGTGCCACACAGGTACTGAGATGACCTGCGAGCAAATCTTGCATGGTTTGAATGGCTTCTTTCGCGTCGGTTTTCGTCGCCAAGGACTCGGACAGCATGGCGCGCAGACCTGAGGGCACCCCCAAGACCGTCATCTGATCCAACAAAGCCTGGACTTCAGGGGTCAATTGAAGTGTCGTCTGCCAAGTCTGAACTTGGCGGTGGGTGGAAAACTCACGGCGCAACACACTGATTTCATCGCGCAACAACTCAACAATTTCCCGCTGCCGGGTCAATTCCGTTTTCAGTACATCGGGCAGATCGGGCGTCGAAATGGACTTCTTTGCCGCACCTGCTTTCGTAGAGGTGGTCTTTTTGACCGCCGCCGGACGCTGTGCAGCCGCTGATTTTGACGCGGGAGCTGGCTTTGCCATCTTCTCCTTTGACAAAGGAGCTGGCTTGACCTTCACATCTTGTACGAGATCCACAGGGTCAACACGCTCTATGTCCTGCGGCTCTTCCTGCCCTGCGGTTGAAACAGGCGTTGCCATTTCCTGGCGTTGCACAAAGCCAAAAATTTCAGCAAAGATTTGATCTTTCTCTGGCGACTGGGCTGGCGCGTTCGATGAGCCTTCGATACCTTTGAGACTGTTCGAAGTGCCGTCCCCCCGATCATCAATGGCCACGATCAATTCGATCTGATCACCCACTTGCTGTGTAGAAATCACCAGCACATCATTGCCATAAAGCTGCATGGCTTTTTCATTGGCAGACCTTGTGTCGCGCGCGAGGATGCGTTTGAGTTCCATGGTTCAACTTCCTTATTCGGTCGGGTCTGAGTCACGCGGTTGGGCGGCCACGCTGGCCAACACCTGAACCGACTGGTCGTCCGGAATTTCGCTGTAAGACAAGACGGTAAGGTCGCTGACCCTGAAGCGAACAGCGCGGGCCATCCAATTTCGAATCGCGGGAGACACCACCAAAACAGCAGGGATGCCCTTTTCTTCCATATCTCGTGCGTTTTGTCGCAAGGCCGTGAACAAGCCGTCGGCCAGGGAAGGTTCCAGCACCACATTGGCCGAGCCACCGTTTTGCTGAACCACGTTGTGGATCATTTGTTCCAGAGTAGGCTCCAAGGTCAACACCGACAGGGTGTCCCTGGTCTCTGTCAGCGACTGCACAATGAGGCGACCCAACTTGGGTCTGATCAGAGCAGTCAACTGCTCGGGGTCTTGAGAGCGCGCACTGGCTTCGGTCAAGGCCTCCACCACCGTGCGCATGTCACGAATGGGCACGCCCTCTTGCAACAAACCCTGCAAGGTTCGGGTCACCACACCCAGGCTCAACTTGCCTGGCACCAATTCCTCAACCATCTTGGGGTATTTGGCGGCCAATTTATCCAGCAGTTTCTGGGTCTCATCGTGGCTGAGCAACTCAGAGGCGTTCTCACGCAAAATCTTGTTCAAGTGGGTGGCAATGGTGGTGCTCGGGTCGACCACGGTGTAACCTAAGGCGCGGGCTTGATCGCGCATGATGGGCTCGATCCAGACGGCCTCCAAACCAAAGGCTGGCTCGCGAGTGACCTCGCCATTGAGTTTGCCGTAGACCTTGCCTGGATTGATGGCCAATTCACGCCCCACCTTGACCTCACCCTTGCCGCGAACCACGCCATTGAGGATGATGTGATAGGTATCGGCCTCCAAGTTGAGCGCATCTCTGATGCGGACGGCCTGAATCAGAAAACCCAGTTCGGCCGAGAGCTTTTTGCGCACACCCTTGACCCGTGCCATCAATTGACCGCCCGACTCGGCATTCACCAGCGGGATCAGGCCATAGCCAATCTCCAGACCGATCAAATCCACCTGCTCGACATCGTCCCAATCGAGTTCTTTGGGCGGTTGAACCACTTGCTCCTCGGCCTTTTGAGCCTGGTCAGAAGCCATTTTTTTGTGGATCACAAACAAACCGATCCCCGCAGTGGCAGTCGCCAGAGTCAGGAACACCATGTGCGGCATACCAGGCAAAAGTCCCAGAAAACCCATGATGCCGGCGGAAATGAACAAAGCGGGCGGGTTGGCCAATTGACTGGTGGCCTGCTCGGTGACCGATTCGGGGGTGGTGACTCGCGTCACGATGATGGCTGTGGCCAAAGAAAGAAACAGACCGGGAATCTGGGCCACCAACCCATCGCCGATGGTCAACAATACATAGGTTTTGGCGGCCTCGGCCACAGGCATGCCGTGTTGTCCTATCCCGATGGCCAAACCACCCACCACGTTGATCGCCAGAATCAACAAACCAGCAATGGCGTCGCCACTGACAAATTTGGAGGCACCGTCCATGGAGCCAAAAAAGTCCGATTCCTGTGACAACTCTTCCCGGCGCTTGCGGGCCGTGTCCTGATCGATGATGCCTGCATTGAGGTCGGCATCAATCGACATTTGCTTGCCAGGCATGGCATCCAAAGTGAAACGCGCATTGACCTCTGAAACTCGGCCCGCGCCTTTGGTGATCACGATGAAGTTGATGATCATCAGGATGATGAACACCACAAAACCAATCACATAATTACCTGCAATCACGAACTCGCCAAAAGCAGCAATCACCTGACCAGCCGATTCGTGACCCTCATGGCCGTGCGACAAAATGACCCGGGTAGAAGCCACGTTGAGGGCCAAGCGCAACATCGTGGCCAACAAGAGAACCGTCGGAAACACCGAAAAATCCAGCGGCTTGCGTGTGCCTATCGCGATCATGATGATCAGCAGGCCCATGATGATGTTGAAAGTAAAGAATATATCCAGCAATAAGGGCGGCAGAGGCACCACCAGCATCGCCATGATCAACAACACCAGGGCAGGAATTCCCAGGCCGCTTTTGTCAAAGCGCGAGAATACCTGTCGAAGATTTGACACAGAGATCGCGTTCATGGCCCTGGAATGGAAGATTCACACATACCCTAAGGTCACCGCAATATTTATGCCACCCATTCAGACACCCACGCATACCCTTGGTTGGCGCACATCTTGCGGTGAGTTGACCAGAAACGATCGGGGTGGCAATCCATCTCCGTCGTCGCTGATCTTCAGGAAGCAAGAAAGACACCCATGTTGAACATCTCGACTTCACCAACCGAAACCACCTCGGGTGTGGGTCAGACCGGAAAATCGAATTCTTTAGAATTCAAAGATGAGGGCAACGCCATCCCTGAGGGCCCTCGCTTTCGGGATGTCATGACGCAAATGGCCAAGTCACATTCGGCGGGCCTCAAAGAACAAACGGCCAAGACCGAGGCGCAAGACGAGACGAAGTCGAATGCGGATTCGAGCGGGCAACGGCAAGAAATGGCCGCAATTGATGTTGGCACTGCCCAGGGCTTGAATGAAGCGGCCAACACCGAGATCCTTTCAAGTGGCTCGAACCCGAACGGTCTCGATGCATTGGGGTCCTCAGCTTTTGCGCAGCCACATCTCAGTCCAAACGTTGGCATCCAGTTGTCGCAGCAAGCGTCGACTCAAGCGACCATCCCGTCAACGACCCTGATTTCAATCCAGACATTGGGTACGGCATCTGACCCAGCAAGACCTCAGCCCACATCTGAGCCAATCGCAACCACTGATCTTGCGGCAACGGCTGTGGGCTCCATGTGGGGCCCCTTGAGCGCCAGAACCACCGATGCTGCATCAGGAGTGACCAGCGCAGCGCAAAGCTCCACACCTGAGGGTCTAGGCACAGACCGCCCCTTAACGACGCCAAGTGGGAAACCATTGTGGCCAAGCAATTCGGCATGGCTTGGATCTGCGGTTGTCTCTCTTTCGGATTCAGAGCAGGCATCGGCAAGTTCGGCCCCAGCCCTTTGGAGCGAAACCAGACTCAATAATCAGTTCACTGTCATCAC
>JBEBAJ010000086.1:0-8989 GCA_041158965.1 Pseudomonadota bacterium
CAAAAAGCCCTGCTGCAGTGGAATTCTTTTGCCAGTCAGCGCTTTCTTTTTGCCACCCTGGAGGCCGAATTGCTGTGCACGGCGCTCAACCACATGGGCCGATTGCAGGAAAACGAAAAAATTTACGATTTGGCTGAGCAGGCATTGCGCGAAAGCCTCAAGATCAATCCTCAACAGCCCGGGGTGGTTCAACACTGGATACACATCCGTCAAAAAGCGTGCATATGGCCTGTATACGAAGAGTTGCCTGGCTTATCCCTCTCCAGACTTAGGCAATACACATCACCACTGGGCATGTTGGCCTTGACGGAAGACCCGGCAGTGCAGTTGCTGACCTGCCAAAATTTTGTTCAGCGGACATTCCCACCTTCCAGCGAGCGCTTGAGTCGCAAGGACAAGGTCGCCATGGGGCGAAAGCGGGTGGGTCTGGTGTCTGCCGATTTGCGCGAACACGCCGTCGGTTTTTTGCTGCCTGAGTTCCTGAAGGGCCATGACTCAGAGGCCTATGAGCTTTATGCCTACGATTTCACGCCCGAAGAAGACACCCCTTTAAGGCGTGACCTGAAACGCATGTTTCATCACTTCATCGACATTTCGATGCTGACCGACAGGCAAGCTGCAGAACGGATCGCACAGGACGGAATCGATATCTTGATTGACATGCATGGATTAAGTGCCGGGGCGCGTGCGGGCATTTTTGCCTTGCGGCCTGCTCCCTTGCAAGGTACCTATCTCGGATTTATCGGCCCTTCAGGCATGCCCTGGCTGGATTTTGTGATTGCTGACCCCCATGTGCTTCCCCCCGAGTTGGCCATTTATTTCACTGAAAAGCCCGTTTATGTCGATGGTTCATTTATTCCGCTCGATCGCAAGCAGGTGCCCATTCCGACGGTGACGCGCCAAGAGCTGAATTTGCCAGAGGAAGGGTTTCTCATGGCCGCTTTTGGCAATGTGTACAAAATCACCCCGGAAATGTTCCAGGTCTGGATGAATATACTCAAGCGGATCGAGCGCTCATACTTGTGCCTGATAGATGACAATCCAACCACAGTTCGGCATTTAAAACAGCAGGTGGAGATGGCTGGGGTGGATCCGGGGCGGGTCAGATTTCTGCCTCGATCAGACCATCCGACCTTCTGTGCACGTTTGCGGGTGTTTGATGTGTTCCTGGATACTTACCCGTACAACTGTGGCTCAACCACCAGCGATGTGGTCAACGCCGGTTTGCCCATGGTGACCCGCTATGGCCGAACCATGGTTTCTCGCATGGGTTTGAGCATTTTGACCCAGTCAGGCGATGCCGATCACGCGGTCGGTGATTTTGAGGCCTACGAACGCAAGGTGGTCGAAATCGCCTTGCGTCGACAGGTTCGCCACGACCGACGGGCTTTTGGCCGAGTCAGTCCAATGTTGAACCAGGCGCTGGCGCGGGCTTGTGCCACTGCACCTGCATCCATGAACCTCACGAAAACAAATGGATCGGCCATGGGGCCAGTGGGCGTGCAACTGGTATTGCATCCATTGCAATCAGGTGCCAACGGGGATCGAGCAGGTTCTCTGGTTGAACCCTTTTTAGATTCGGCAACGCACTTGAGACAGATTCGGGATTACCTTTTGAATCGGTCCATGGACGAGCACAGCCTGTATGGGTTTTACGTCCCGGAGATGCTGAAATGCACAGGCCTGAGTGAACGTGATCTGGAAAACTTTGCTTTGCAAGCAGGCGCAGACATCGATATGCTGGTGTTCAGCCCCTATTGGGATCTGGCCTCACTGAGCTTGAATCCATTTCTTTTGGCCGAAGCCCGATCACCAGGCATTGCCAGGGCTGCACAAAGGCTGGCTGACACTGCCGGCTTGAAAGTCCAGGTGGCCAATTGGGTGTCTTGCGCTGATGCATCCATGTTAGGGCTTTTTTTCATCGCACGGCGCAAGGTCTGGATGGATTGGCTGGAGCTGGCAGATCGATTGCTGATGCAGGAGGACGATGCCATCCGTCCCCATCTACCGCTGTTGTATGTTTTGCTTGGAAATTTTCTGCTGATGCAGAACAGGTACAAATTCAAGGCTTTCGACACTTTTTCGCTGTGTGCTTACATGCCATCTGAAGAGCCTCGAAAAGGGCATGCCCTGATTTGCGATGCCTTGAAGGCGAGTTATCAAAAAACCAATCATCGCCGCTATCTCGACGAGTTTCTCAAATGGGTCTCCCAATGCACAGAAACCAGAGATGGCGCGTGACGATGTCCACAATCTAATGATTTTTTCAAGGAGCTTTTATGGAAACGGTGCTGGAACAGAAACAATTCCTTCATGTGGGCTGTGGCCCGCAAAGCAAGGCCATGCTCAAAGGTTTTGATGCCCAAGAGTGGCAAGAAATTCGTCTGGACATCGATCCCGGCGTCAATCCGGATATCGTTGGCAGCCTCACCGATATGTCGGCGGTCGACACTGGCAGCATGGATGCGGTTTATTCAGCGCACAATATCGAGCATTTGTTTGCCCATGAAGTTCCCTTGGCCATCGCTGAATTTCACCGTGTGTTGAAACCCAATGGATTTTTGCTGTTGCGTTGCCCGGATATTCAGTCTGTGTGCGAGGCTGTGGCTCAAGACCGTTTGCTGGAGCCTCTTTATACATCGCCAAGTGGCCCCATTTCACCGATAGACATTTTGTATGGCCATCGACGCTTCATCGCAGAAGGTAACCACTACATGGCCCACAAAGTTGGATTTACCTACAAAGTATTGGCCGCGGCATTGTTTCAAGCCGGCTTCAAGTCTCTTTTTGGCGGTCGTGTGATGGAGCGTTATGAACTCAACGTCCTGGCCTATAAGCAAGACACCGACGAGTCCCGGATGAAAGAAGAGGCGGGTCAATTCATCCGATGAGATGCACTTCTTATTGACAAAAGACCCGCGTAAACGGGTCTTTTTTTTGGGTGGGGCTGAACACAATCAGTGCACTCTTTTAAGTATGCCACTGGCCTCGCCTGAAGCGATTTTGGCTGCACTCAACGCGACTTCATAAGGGTTGAACAGACTGGCTTGAGATTCACCCGCAAAATTGTGCCGC
The DNA here is from genome assembly GCA_041158965.1 of Pseudomonadota bacterium. Lineage (GTDB taxonomy): Bacteria > Pseudomonadota > Gammaproteobacteria > Burkholderiales > Burkholderiaceae_C > Limnohabitans. Next base: position 3,076 of record JBEBAJ010000086.1, read on the forward strand.
CTCATGTCTGTGTCTGTTCGGCCGGGAATGATGCAATTCACGCGGATCCCATCTTGGGCCCATTCCTCTGACAAGCCCTGGGTCATGTTCACAATGGCCGCCTTGGTGGCTGAGTAAATGACATAGTCACTGCGTCCCCGGGTGTATGAAGAGGAAGCGAACTGAATGAGCATACCGCGAGATTTTCTCAAAGGCTCGTGTGCCGCCTTGGCGACCCATGCGGCGCCGAGCAAATTGATTTGAATTTGCTCGCTGATCTCGTTGAGTGTGCTCTCGTTCAACGGGCCTTTGCTCAGCATGCCAGCCGCATTGACGATCAGATCCAGGCCGCCCAGTTCATGGCTGGCGGAATCGCTGGCCGCTTTGACCTGATCCCATACTCGGATGTCGCAGCCGTTGCTGCGAGATCTGGAGATGACGCGAGCGCCTGCTTGCGTGAGAATATCCGCCAAAGCTTTTCCGATGCCGGCCGTACCACCATAAATCAATACTCGCTTGCCTTGCGCTTGAATGCCTACTTGTTCAATAGACAGGTTAGCGCCTCGAAGGCGGAACATTTCATCGGCCAGAGTCAGGTCGATGGGATGAGTGATTTTGAAATTCTCTTCGTCTCCTTTGACAATTCTGATTCTGGCCAAAGGGTTACATTCCAGGTAGATGCCACAATCGTCGGTGAATTGATCAAGTCTTTCTTCTCCGATTTCTTCATAACAACGCATCAAGGCTTTGTAATTGAATGCTTGCGGGGTTTGTCCTCGCATCAGCCGATCTCTTTTGGGGATCGACTGGATGTATCCGTCTTGCTCCACAATGATGGTATCGCTGGTAGAAATGGCCACATCAATCGCTTCATTTTTCTTCAGCGCCTCTAATACATCCGAGATGATGCGCGGCGCCAGAAATGGTCGAGCAGCATCATGGATGATGACATGGTCAGGCGGTTGATCACGCCAAATGTTCAAGCCCCGCCAAGTCGACTCCTGTCGGCTGGCTCCACCGAAGGTCACGGCCACTTGAAGGTCATGTTTGAACATGTCACGGACCTGATCCACCCGATCAAGCGGTGAGACGATGACCATGCGGGCGTCAGGTAACATTTTTCTCAAGGCCTCATGGCTGTGCTCCAGGACAGTTTTTCCGGCCACTCGGCAAAACTGCTTGGGCACGTCTTGCCCGGCCCGAGTTCCCGATCCCCCAGCCAATAAAATGATGCCAGTATCAGGCTGCATGGGCCATCTCCCGGGGATGAGACATTTCGTGACACCGTTTTTCCAAAGAATCGATCAATTCCTGCGACATTGAAGCGGGGCGGGATTGGTGGGCACGCATCAATTCAAGGACTTTCCCAAGTTTGGCTTCTTTACCTTGGACCATTGCAGCAATGGCCGACAATCTGGCCGTCAGCATAAAGGGCAGGCCACCCTTGTCGACAGTGGATGGTGACTCAAGGTGAGAGATGTAAGATGGGTCAGGCACTCTCCAGTTTCCGAAATTTTCTTCCAGATTGAGTTCCGCATTTTCAGGCGCGTACATTTTCACGCCCATGAACTCTATCTCTTTAAGCGCAAACGGGGTAAAGGCAAAGGTCTGTCGATAGCCGAAGAAGAAATCCACCCCTGTGACCATTTTTTCGCCGATCATGTGATAGATGAACACATCGATCCACATACCGGTGGAGTTGTGCCGGATCGGGATGTAATACGACTTATGACCACGTAAAAATTCACTGCCCACCGTGAACAAGCCTGTTTCCTGCAAAGCCATGCACATATCGTATTGGTTTTCCCAACCTATGAGGCCGACATCGATGTCTTTGTCGTGTGACAAGAGTTGACCTTCGCGCACATAACCCAGTAAAGTGCCGGAAACCAGAAAGTATTTCAATCCCCTTGAATTCATCACTTCTGCCAAGTCCCTCAGAGCCAAGGAGGCGGCCTGAATGTTGAATTGCTTGGGTTTGCTTTGCTCTTCTTTTTTTTCGACTTCGTTGTCAATTTGGTTCAATTGAATGTGAGTGTGTTCTTCCAGAGTGCAGAGCAACTGATCCAGTGTGGCAATGGCGGCGTGCATATCACCCATCTTGCACTGGCATCTGGCCATGTCGATCAGAGGCGCAGAACCTGCCAATCGATGCATTGAATTCAATATGGCGATGGCCTCTTCATAATGTCCGGCGGTTTCCAGGGCGCTGGCTTGCAAATGATGCAGTGCTTTTAATAAATCAATCATCTTTGCCTGTTTGGCCGCTTGTGCACAAGAGCGGTAGATTTGGGCCAGTTTCTCGTAGTCGATATCCACCTTGGCCAATCCGGTCTGGTCGACATAGAGATGGTGTCTGGCTGATAAACTTTTAGATATCTCGACCCATTGACCTGCGCGTGATGTATCTGACCCCATGATCTCGAGCAGGGTCAGGGCTGAATTCCAGTCGCGACCATCGATGAGCAGTTCAAAGGCATCTTTCCAGGCTTGTACCGAACCGCCCGCCTTTTTTTTGGCAGGTAATCGGATGACTTTTTGAGTCATTCTGGCTTCTACGGCCATGCGCAGGATGTGATGGGGGCTGAGGGCGTTGATTTGCCCCTGCAGCTTTTTTTGCCCGATGGACATGTAGCAATCCAGCCATTGCTGGGCACGCTGGGTCTCAATGTCATTATGGACAGCCAAGGTGCTGAGGAAGACCACCAAGCGGTTCTTGTCACGGGCCCGGGCTTGCATGAGGGTGGACTGGCTGAGCAATTCAGGCAAATCGCACCCTTCCAGTATTTTTTGCAACAATGCTTCATCCTGTTTGACCAAGGCCACATTGAGCTGTGACAGGATGAGTTGCATCAGCGAATTCAGTTTCATGTCGGGCTTTCTGCATGGCAAATGATTGCCGTCCGTCTGATGACGCAAAAAGCATGCCCATGGCATAAACGAAAAAACCCACCTCGTGGGTGGGTTGGATGGCCCGGTCAGCCCGAGCCACTCACTGAGTGTCAATGCCCCGTTATTGCAGCAGCGACAACACCGATTTAGGACTTTGGTTGGCCTGCGCCAGCATGGCAGTGGCCGCCTGCTGGATGATCTGGGTGCGAGCCAGTTCGGTCGTGGCTTGAGCGTAGTCGGTATCCATGATCCGGCTGCGGGAGGCCGCCGTATTGGTGGCAATATTGGTCAGGTTATCAGCCGCATAGTTCATGCGGTTGATCTTGGCCCCCAAATTGGCGCGGAACAAGTCAACGGCCTTGATGGCATCGTCCAGAGTGCTCAAGCTGGACGCGGCACTGGCCAGGTCTATGGCACTGATGCCCAGGGCAGAGACGGTCATGCCACTGAAGGTGGCGCTGATGGTTTCGCCGCTGTTGATGCCGACCTGGAAATTCACCACGCCGCCTGAGCCGATGGCCGATGAAAACACATTCATGCCGTTCCATTGGGTGTTGGTGGAAATGCGGCCAATTTCAGTGGTCAATTCGTCCACTTCCAGCTGCAAGGCGCTTTGATCCGCAGAAGAGTAGGTTCCGTTGGCAGCTTGCACTGCCAGTTCGCGCATCCGCTGCAGCATATTGGTGATCTCTTGGGTGGCGCCCTCTGCGGTTTGCATCATGGAAATGCCGTCATTGGCGTTGCGCACAGCCTGGTTCAAGCCACGGATCTGGGCGGTCATTTTGTTGCTGATGGCCAAGCCAGCGGCATCGTCTGCAGCGCTGTTGATGCGCTTGCCGGTCGACAGCTGCTCCATGGCCTTGCCCAGGCTACGGGAATTGACAGCCAACGATTGTTGGGCAATCAACGATTGAACGTTGGTATTGATCACTGACATGGTCATACTCCTTGAAGAGAGATTTCAAACGGTTGGCAGGAACCTGTTTTGAGTTGAACCTGCCTGATCTGCCAGAATTTCGAGTTTCGAATTCCTGATACTGAGTGATTCGTCATGCTGGCCCCAAACTTGAGTCCGTCATGATAAAAAGTTAAAAATCAGGACAAATGATCCTTGATCAAACCCTTCATGGCCTCGATCGAGTGCGCCACTTTTAAAAAAGTGACGTCAGGGATTTGTCTGATCACTTGTCCGGTGTCGCTGGCCTTGACCACGATCACGGGCTTGTCCACCACCTCGTCGTAGGAAAAAGAGAGATTGCGGCTTTGTTGGCGCATTTGTTCGTTGAGGCTTTTGATGGCGTCATGGATGCGGGCATTCATGGCCTTCAAGTCCGCTTGAACCATGGCCTGTTTGGCCGGTTCGGGCGCAATGGGTGCCGACACCGGGATTGCCGCTGCTTTCGATGGCCGTGCATCCATATGAGGGGGCACCGCTTTGGGTGTGGTCGCATGCAAAATCGGCGATTGAATGGGTAGTTCGGTTTTCATGGGCATCCTTTCAGGCGCCAAAGCCATGATTGACCCATTACAAAAGGTGGGACAAGAGGCTTGTGCTGAGAATGATTCGGACGCAGCCAGGAAAACTTGATTGTGAGTATTTAAATACTAATTATGGAAGCTCTGCGAAACTTGCACGCAGCGAGTTTTGCTGAGCTTCCTTAAAGCGATTTCAGTTGTTATTGTTACCGCTGAGTTGCTGCAAACTGTTTTTCAGGCTTTGGCGCGTGCTGTTGCTGCTGCCCACAATATTGTCCATGATGGTGAACTGATTCATGTAGCGTTCCAGCAACCGGTCCATTTGGGACTGAAGTTTTTCCAGTTGTGACTTGTACCCATCGATTTTCTTGGTCTCGTTGTTGCTTTGCTGTTCAATCAGGCTGGTTGAACGCAACATTTGATCCAAAGAACGGACCGCACCACCCGCCAAGCCCGCATCAGACTTGCTGTAAAGACTTTTGTCGTTTTTATTGGCTGTGAACATCAAGACGACTTCGTCATAATGTTCGTCAAGCGCCTGATTGAGCTTGTTTTCATCCAGAGAAAGTTTGCCAAAACGATCCAGACTCAAGCCCACGTCCCGGGCGGCTTTGATGTATTCACCAGCCGGTTTGGCATCCTGGGTGAAAAAATCACGAATCTGGCTTTGAATTCGTCGGGTCAGGCTGTCGTTGCGCAGTGCGCCGCCATAAGTCTCGACTTTGCTGCCTGCATCTTGCAAGACTTTCACACTGTCTTGAAATTCATTGAATGATTTCACCAGTGCATTCAGATTGTCCCGTATGGCGCTGCTTTGGCGCGCAATGTCTACTTTTGCCGCGCCCTGGGTAGAGGTGTAAAGATTGATCGTGACTCCTTCAACCGCATCGGTAACCTCATTGCGGTCACTCGCCATTTCAACCCCGTCGATGCTGAACCGTGCATCCTGCGCGGATTGCAAGGGTCCGAACAAAGACCTGGTCGCGTTGGTGCTGAACTGGGAGGCGTCGTTGGGGAGCGTAAAGCCTGAGGGCAACACCCATTGCCCTTGCTCGTTACGGGTCAAACTGATATTTTGAGTCTGACCGCCACTTGAGTAACTCAGTTCGACCGCACTCGCGCCAGACGCACTGGCAGCCACAAAATCGCCCGTCTGATCAAGTTGGGGCGCAGAGTTCACAGATATCGGTTCCAGCGGGCCGGCATTCAGGGCATAAGCGTTGGCCGATCCAGTTTTACCGGTCACCACCAACTGATAACCTTGCCCGGTCTTCAGCCATTGCGCACTGAGTCCGGTATTGGCTGTGGATGCATTGATGGCTTTGGCAATGCCCTCTGGCGTTGCCGTGGTCACAGTTAAAGTTTGCTGACCGTTGGCGTCATCCAATGAAAGATCAAAGGGGGCGGCCACGCCCAATGACGCGGTTTTGCTGGCAAATGCCGTACTGATCAAACGCTGTGATTTGGCAATTTGAGACACTTCTACAGCCAAGCTGGCGGGTTTGGCACTGTTCGAAGTGGTGACACTGAACGCCGTGGACTGAGTATTGGTGATGCTGAGTGAGGC
>JBEBAJ010000087.1:0-8962 GCA_041158965.1 Pseudomonadota bacterium
ACACTTTGAATGAAGCTGACCGCACGGCCGCTCGAGTCCACCGCCCCCATCCAGATGGTGTCGCCAGGTTGAGCCGGATCGGGCCAGGGCAAGGCCTGGTGGGCGTCGATCTCGCCCGCCAGCTTCGAGAGCGCTTGGGCGGCCAGGAAATCTTGCGGAGGGGTCGGCAAACGGCTCGGGTCGGTGACCACGCGTTCACGCACACGGAATGCACGCTTGGTGGCTTCCACCAACCCGTGCACATGCGCAAAGCCTTCGCCCTGGCTCACGCGCAACTCCTCGAACAGCCCGAGGATCATCAGCGCGGACAAACCCTGCGTCGGCGGCGGTAGGTTGTACACCGTGCTGTCTGACAAACGCACATGCAAAGGCTCCACACGACTGGCCCGGTAGTTCTGCAGGTCTTGCAATCTCACCGGACTGCCCACGCGGGCCAGATCATCGGCCAGGCTGCGCGCCAAAGCACCCCGGTAAAAATCGTCCAGGCCATGCTCTGCCAGATGACGGAATGTCTGGGCCAAGGCGGGCTGCTTCAGCACATGCCCAGGCTCTGGGGGTTGTCCGTTGACCAGGTAGGTGTCCGCGAAGCCAGGACAGTTTTTCAATCCCTCCAGTTTTTGACGCGTCAGGCCCGCCTGGCTGGTTGACACCACCACTCCGTTTTCGGCGTGGCGAATCGCTTCACTCAGCAAGTGGGGCAATGAGGCGCGACCGCCCCATTCGGCGGACAACTCCAACGCCCGGATCCACCCCCCGAGCGTTCCCGCCACCGTGAGCGCCGCCTGCGGCCCGCGTGAAGGCAGGACATCATGACCCGCATAGAACTCGGGGGTCGCCAGCGCAGCCGCCGGACCACAGGCGTCGATGGCGACTGGAGGTTTGCCGGGCTCATGGATGAGCCAGAAACCATCACCCCCGATGGAATTCATATGCGGGTACACCACGGCAATGGTGGCAGCAGCCGCCACCATGGCTTCAACCGCGTTACCGCCCTGCCGCAAGACGTCTCGGCCGGCCTGCGCCGCCAAATGGTGGGGGGCGACCATCATGCCGCCCAGGGATTTGAGTGTGTGAATCATGGGTTAAAACTTTTTGAGGCCAGATAGAGTCAATGGGGTGTGGGCTGACGTGAATCCAGGTGCAGAGCGGCCAGCGACGCGTCGATCACCCTTGCCGGGCATGCACCCATCGCTCAGGCAGGCAGCGCCATCAGACTCACGTGCGCCGACACCACCCGCCACCCGTGTTCGGTTTTGATCCAGGTTTGACTTTGTCGCCCTACGCGGTCGGTGCCCTCGCGCCAGAATTCCGTATTGGCCGTGGCTGCGTCATGACCATACGTGGTGATGACGGTTCTCGAGAGTGTACGCGCCAAGCCCTTGGCAGGCCTGGCTGCCCGAAATGCTTGTATCTCCTCATAGCCGTACAGATTTTCTGTTGCACCATACCGAATAGTGTGGGGACTGCACCAGAAGAGTTCGTCCAGCACCTGCACGTCGTTGGTAACCAACGCCTGTTCATAGCGATCGAAGGCGGCCTGTACCTCAGCCACCGTGTCGGGGGAATTGATGTCCATCATGCCGCGTATTCTTTCATGTACGCTCCCCCCCTGCAATTCATGGGGGGACATCCCCTGGACCCTCAAAGGCAAGTGGCCAGGGCCCCAGGGGAACTGCGCCAGCGCCAGAACAGCGCCAGCTCACTCTGCCCCCCCTGTCAACGCACGCCGCCTCAACGGCGAACGGGGTTACTCAGGACGAAGTTAGCATAGGTTTGTTCTGCGAATCGGTGCCACAGCATGATTTCGGAACGGAACTTCTGCCAGCTGTCATAGATTTTGCGGAAGGACGGATTTTTCTCCGCTTCCTCGGCGTACAAATCAAACGCGGCATCTTGCGCCGCTTTCATGATCTCGGTCGAGTAGGCATGCAGCTTCACACCACTGCCCACCAGACGGCGCAGTGCGGTGGGATTCTTGAAATCGTACTCCGCCATCATGTCGATGTTGGCCTCTGCGGCTGCAGCCGCAAAGGCGGCCTGAAAGTCTTTGGGCAAGGCGTCCCAGGCCTTGGTATTGATATAGAAGGAATACATGGAGTTGCTTTCCCACCAGCCCGGGTAGTAGTAGTGGTTGGCCACCTTGTAGAAGCCCAGCTTCTCATCGTCATAAGGGCCCACCCACTCGGCCGCATCAATCGTGCCTTTTTCAAGGGCCTGATAAATCTCGCCGCCGGCAATCTGCTGCGGTACCGCTCCCAGACGGGCCATCACCTCACCCCCAATACCGGGGATGCGCATCTTCAACCCTTTGAGATCCGCCACCGACTTGATTTCCCGCTTGAACCAGCCCCCCATCTGTACACCCGTGTTGCCCCCGGGGAAGCTGACAATGTTGTAGTCACGCAGAAAATCACGGACCAGTTGCAATCCGCCACCGTAATACATCCAGGCATTTTGCTGACGCTGGTTCAAGCCGAACGGCAAGGTGGTCTCAAAGCCAAAGGATTTGTTTTTGCCCACAAAATAATAGGAGGCAGTGTGCGCACACTCGATACCGCCGTTTTGCAGTGCATCCACCACCCCAAAAGCGGGCATCAATTCACCCGCAGCGTGCACGGAAATCTGAAATTTCCCGGACGTGATTTCCTGCAAACGCTTGGCCAAGACCTCGGCCCCGCCAAAAATGGTATCCAGGCTCTTGGGGAAACTGGACGCCAGGCGCCAACGCACGGTGGGCGTGGTCTGAGCCAACGCAGGGGCGGCCAGTGATGCCACCGATGCCGTCGCGATGCCTCGCTGGAGGAAACGGCGTCGCGCCACCTGTGACGAGTCCACATCCTGAACGTCGAGCGCCGATTCATTCGCCAAAGAGGTGGGGTCCACCCCCGTGTTGTTGCCAGTTGTCATAGAAGCTCCCTAGTTAAGTGCACATTGCAAACTGGTCGCTGTCTTGCAAAAAGCGCGCCGATCTCTGGCAGAGGAAATCAGCCCTGGGTTGCTCTATGTTTGGGCATGGGGGAAGCGCTTCGCCTTACCTTGGTGCATCTGGCGCAATTTAGGCGCGTTGGCAATGGTGCAAAGATTGCACCTCAATCGTCATGAACACTCAGAAGATCAAAGAATGCTGAAACCGATGCTGAAGCGGGCTGGCACCCAGAACGAGTTCATCGCTCCTGCAGCGCGCATTGCACCGGTGTCGCCCCCAGCAATTGCCGACAAACCTGGGGGTCAATGCCCAGCAAATAACCCCGCCGACCTCCGTTGATGGCGATACGAGGCAAGGCCAGGATGGTTTCCTCCACATAGACCGGCATCTGTCGCCGGGTGCCAAAGGGGGACGTGCCTCCCACCAGATAGCCACTGTGGCGGTTCGCCACCTCCGGCGCACAGGGCTCCACTGACTTGACCCCGATTTGTCGCGCCAGATTCTTGGTGGACACTTTGCAATTGCCATGCATCAACACCACCAGGGGCTTCGCATCCTGGTCCTGCATGATGAGCGTCTTGACCACGGTGAATGGATCCAGGCCCAGTTCATCGGCACTGTGACGCGCACCGCCGTGCTCCTGGTAGTGATAGACATATTCCGTGAACGCCACACCCTGCTGTCGCAAGAGTGTGGTTGCGGGTGTCTCGCTCACCTGGGTCTTTTTTGCCATGGAAGCAGACTTCACCAAGACAAATTTCTTCAAGGGTCGAGAGGAACAGGTCGACTAGCCTGTCACACCCACCCCCACGATCACACTGTTTTCTTCTTGGGAAGTTTGATTTTGAAAAGTTTGGCGGCGTTGTTGCCCGTGATCAAATCGCGGTCATCTTTGCTCAGTCTTTTCACAGCAGAGACCAAACCCAGGGGGTCTACTTCGGCCATGTCATAGGGATAATCGGTTCCGAGCATGACATGGTCAGCGCCAAAACGATCAATCATGTTTCTCAGCATGCCAGGATCAAATGTGATGGTGTCAAAGTAAAAACGCTCCAAATAGGTTGAAGGTTTGCGTTTGATCACTGTGCGGCCATCAGGGCGCGCACCGTAAACATGGTCCATGCGCGCCCAGTAGTGGGTCAGATACCCCCCGGCATGCGCAAGCAAGACTTTTAATTTGGGGTTGCGCTCCATGACACCATCGAAAATCAGGTGACTGACGGCTATTGTGGTGTCCAAGGGATTGCCAATCACATTGTTGAAGTAGTGATTTTCCAGTCGACTGGCTTCTGTGAAGCCATTGGGATGTATGAACAGTGGCACGCCCAACTCGCTGACACGGCGGAAAAATTTCTCCAACTTGAGGGCAGGATCGGTCAGATTTTTGCCATTCACATGGGTATTGATTTCAATACCGCGCAAGCCAAGTTTTTTGACAGCATGGTCAAGTTCTTTGACGGCAAGATCTGCGTTCTGCAGGGGGACCGTTCCCAGACCCACGAGTCGATCGGGATGCGTCGCCACCAATTTCGCCATCCCCTCATTGACGTCACGGGCCAATTCAGCACCGAATGCCGGGTCGGCAAAATAATAATATTGGAACGGGGCTGGAGAGACGGCCTGAATGTCAACACCCATTCGGTCCATGTCTTGGATTCGCACTGACACATCCGACAGCATCGGAGCGCGGTCGCGCATTTGCTTGGCATTGGTGTCCCGCGTCAATTGGTTCGCAAAAATATGCCCCACCTCTTGCTCGATCGGCTTGAGTACGGCCGCTTTTTGCCCCACGGTGGGGTTGAAGTAGTGGCAGTGAACGTCCACGTTCAGATGGCCGTCCTTGCGTTGCGCCAACTTCTTGGTCGCCAAGGAGGTGAACATGCCAGCGGTACCCTTGGGTGCTTTTCCATGCTGGTGATAAGGATGCTTGCAAGTGGGTGCACAGCTAAAAATCATGACGCGGGTCTCCTGATGGGTTGAAATAGGTTGACGTTAAATCGGGATGATGGGCAACAAAACATGGGGCGCATGATCGGGCTCCCAGTGCAAGGTGTTTTCGGTGTGAAACACTTCCGGTGGACGGTCCACAGGATTCTCATGGGTAAAGGGACCCACGCCGTACATGGGTTGAGAATCAAATGGCAGAACAACGCCGACATCATCGTATCGGTAATCTTTGCCTCGCAGGTTCAAGACCAGGGAATAGCCCACTGGGATAACTATTGAAGTGGGCCAAATTTCGACGTCCAGATCGACCGGCTGGCCGGGGATCAGGGCTTGCTTGTCGTCGTGGGTGTGCCAGGGACGGTAAGGCAAGGACTTGGAAGGATCGGTCTTGCGGTGAGACGCCCGCAACCAACCCAACGCGACAGGCGTCCTGGGGTCATTGGACCCGATGAATGACACCTCCTTGCCAGACGGATCAAAGACACGCACAGCGAGGAAAACATCTGCGTCCACGGTGGCCGAGGAAATACGCAGTTTGGCAGCGAGCGGGCCCGTGATTTCCATCGCCTGTTGCAGGGGGCCGGTCGAAAAACTGAGCCCATCGGACCGCGTGTGGTAGGTGAGTGCGTGGCTGAGGTGAGGCTTCGCCGTGGACAAGCTGTGACCATCGGGCTGCAAATAATAGGGTGTCCACTGGGTGCGCGCCAACGGCCATTCATTTTCACCGCGCAAGACGAACTTTTCCCCTGGGTGTCGTATGTTGAGTTGGACTTTGGGCATTTGGGTCCAGCCCGTGTCTTCACCCTTCAGGAAGTGGCCAAAGAATTTCTTTTGCAGTTGGAGGCCGTAATTGGAATAAAAGTGCGAAAAGTGCGTATCCCCATGAACCTCCAGCCATTTCTGCTCGGAGGCTGACTGCAGATAGCCTTCGAAATTACCCCTTGGGTGCAGGCCGATCCCGCCCCAGTTTCCCGCTGAGAGCAACGGCGTTTTGATTTTGCTGTAGTCCGGAATACGCGCTTTGTAAAAATCGTCGAGGAGTTCATGATTTTGAGCGTCCAGGTGGGTTTCGGCTCTTCGACTGGCCAGCACATCATCACTCAAGGTGATGTCGCCTGCCACAGAGCGCCCGGTGTTGGGATTGACATGCGCCCGGCTGCCCACACCGTACTGCACCGACTTCACTTGTCGCAGGTACCAGCCGTCAAGAAAGTCACTCAAAATGCCGCCGTGCCTGCACAGTTCTCGGTAATAGTCTGATGCACCCTCCCATGCACACATGGCCGTCAAATGAGGGGGCTGCAAGGCGGCCGTTTGCCATTGGTTCATGGCGTAGTAAGAAATGCCATTCAACCCGACTTTGCCTGAGCACCAAGACTGTGCGGCCGTCCATTCAATGCACTCATATTGGTCTTGGGCCTCCAGCGCCGACCAAACGTCCAGGAAACCTTCTGAACAACCCGCGCCACGGGAATCGATTCGCACGCAAGCGTACCCGTCTGGCACCCACTTTTCCGGGTCCACCAACTCCCAGCTTTGGTATTTGTTGGAGGTGCCCTCTGCGATTTCGGGGTAGGCCGTGATCATCCGGGTCCAGGCGGTCTTGTAGCCCACTTCAAACGGCAATCCCTTGGCGTAAGGACCGTACGTCAGGATCGCCGGAAAACGTCCTTCACCGATGGGTCGAAAAATGTCTGCCCGCAAGGTGATGCCGTCGGACAGTCGAATGGGGACATCCCATTCAATGTGCATGCCGTCCTTGTGTTCAATCAAAGTGTCCATGGGATACCCGCAGAAGGAGAAATAATGGCCACGTGAAAACTGTCCACGTGCATCGACACCAGATTACCATCGAAATGGTTTCCTCCGGTTTACCCAGATGACACCCTGGGTCATTCAGGTTCTTTTCAGTGACATGCGGGTTTTTCCTTGTTCTAGGCACAGCGTTGACCGCTAGTATTCCCTGCGCATTGGAATAATGGTGGTTCTGGAAGGATGCTCAGTGAAATCAGCAACAGTCGTGAAAGATGGTATGCGAATCGATTGGGACGTCCCCATTCAAACCCGAGACGGCGTGACGCTCAGAGCCGATGTTTTTCGACCGAATCGGCCGGGTCGCTTCCCAGTCATCATGACCTATGGTCCTTACGGAAAGGGCTTGGCCTTCCAAGACGGATACACCACTTGTTGGGACCGAATGGCCAGCGACCATCCCGATGTGGTGAAAGGCTCCACCAACAAATACCAGAACTGGGAAGTGGTGGACCCTGAAAAGTGGGTCCCCCACGACTATGTCTGTATCCGCGTGGACTCCCGTGGGGCCGGCATGTCCCCTGGCTACATGCAGCTCTGGAGTCCCCAAGAGGCGCTGGATTTTTATGACTGCATTGAATGGGCGGGTGTACAGGCATGGAGCAACGGTAAAGTTGGCCTCAACGGTATTTCCTATTACGCCATGAACCAATGGCAAGTGGCGGCCCTGCAACCCCCGCACCTGGCGGCCATTTGTCCTTGGGAAGGCGCGGCTGACATGTACCGCGACCTGAGCCACCACGGCGGCATCCTGTGTGACTTCATCAAAAACTGGTACGACATGCAGGTCCGCACGGTTCAACATGGTCTGGCAAATCGCGGCCCCATCAGCAAGGTCACGGGGCGGTTCGTGTGTGGTGATGAGCCCCTCAGCGATGCCCAACTCGTGAAAAACCGCGAAGACTTTGCCGCTGCAGCCTTGAAGCACAGCATGGACGACGACTACTGGCGTGCACGCATGCCCGATTGGTCCAAAGTCAAGGTCCCCATTTTTTCAGCGGCCAACTGGGGAGGGCAAGGGCTCCACCCCAGAGGCAACTTCGAAGGTTTCACACGTGCGGCCTCCAAAGACAAATGGCTGGAAGTACACGGCATCGAGCACTGGACGCACTTCTACACAGACTATGGCCGTGAGTTGCAGCTGAAATTTTTTGACCACTTCTTGCACGGCAAGAAAAACGGATGGACTCGACAGCCCAAAGTTCTGCTGAACATACGGCATCCTGGCGAAAAATTTGTGCGTCGCGCCGAAACCCAATGGCCTCTCAAAAAGACGCGCTGGACTCGTCTTTATTTGCAACCCGATGCGGCCAGCTTGTCGTCGCGACCGCCAGAACGCTCAGCCAAAATCAGCTACAAGGGCATGTCTGAAGGCGTGACATTTATGTTGCCGCCTCAGTCCCAGGACATGGAAATCACCGGCCCCAGTGCGGTGAAACTTTTCCTGTCTTCCAGTACTCAGGATGCGGATGTGTTTGCCGTGCTCAGGGTGTTCACGCCCGATCTTCAGGAAGTTGTCTTCCAGGGTGCGCTAGACCCCCATACCCCGATCGGTCAGGGATGGCTACGCGCCTCGCACCGCAAATTAGACACGCAACTGTCGAAGCCCTACCGCCCCTACCACACACACGACGAGAAGCAACCCCTCAAGCCCAACCAGGTGGTGGAGTTGGACGTTGAAATCATCCCGACCAGCATTGTGGTCCCCGCCGGTTACCGGTTGGCATTGACATTGCGTGGCAAAGACTATGTCTACCCCGGTCCCGCAGGCGTGTTGTCCAACATGAAATACCCCATGACGGGATGTGGCCCTTTCACGCACACCGACCCCAAAGACCGGCCCGCGAAAATTTTTGATGGTGTCAACACCCTGCACATCAAACCCAGCAAAGCCCCCTACCTACTCATTCCAGTGATCCCCACTGGCAAGGAATAACCCATGTCCATCCGGTTTTATGGTTTCTGGCGCTCACTGGCCGCCTACAGAGTTCGCGTTGCACTGAAACTCAAAGGGCTGACCTACGAAGAAATTCCGGTGAACCTGCTCGCGGGGCACCAACACGACCCCGCTTATTTGGCCATCAACCCTCAAGGTGCCGTGCCCGCTCTGATTGTGCCGGGCGTGTCGCAACCGTTGTCGCAATCGATGGCCATTCTGGATTACCTGGAGTTGGTTTACCCCACGCCGGCGCTGATGCCCACCGCGCCCGAGCAGCGCGCCAGGGTGCTGAGCCTGGCGCATGTCTGTGCCAGCGATGGCCACCCGTTGGTGGTGCC
>JBEBAJ010000088.1:0-10145 GCA_041158965.1 Pseudomonadota bacterium
ACAGGCTGGCGGTTGATGCCCATGACCGGGGGGGCGATCCAGTTGGCAAACTTGCCCGGCTCGACCACACGGCCCATCAGGCTGGCCACATAGGCGCGGTCTTGTCCGGTGGGCAGCCACTCGTCCACCTTGGCGTTCCACTCGGCGTCGCTGACCACACGGCCATCGGGGCTGACCTTCGAGCCAGCCAAGGCACCGATGTTGCGGTTGAAGGCCTTGTGCGGCACGCTCAGACGGAAGGGAATCCCGGCCTTTTCGATCACGCGGTTCCAGCGATCCACACCACCCTTGGAGTCGGTGATGTAGTCGTCACGCAGCACCTCGTTGAGGGCGTTGAGCATCGGCACTTCTTTCTCTTGCAGCTTGCCGTTGGTGACTTCCAGCACCTTGTAGGTCTGGCCCTTGAGCACATGGTCATCGCTGCGCTTGCCCTCTTCATAGCGGCCCTTCAGGCCCGAGCTGTAGAAAGTGGCGGCGTTGGAGGACTGGTCGGCGCCGAACAAATCGATGGTCACGCTGAAGTGGAAATTCAGGTAGCGCTGGATGGTCGGCAGATCGATCACACCGGCGGCGCGCAGCTTGCCCACATCGTCGGTCTTGAGCTGGTTCATCATGTCCACGGTGCGCTGGATCACGCGGCTGACGCCCGACTCGCCCACAAACATATGGTGCGCCTCTTCGGTCAGCATGAACTTGGTGGTGCGGGCCAGCGGGTCAAACGCCGATTCAGCCAAGGCACACAGTTGGAACTTGCCGTCGCGGTCGGTGAAGTAGGTGAACATGAAGAACGACAGCCAGTCGGGCGTCTTCTCATTGAAGGCCTGCAGGATGCGGGGGTTGTCTTCGTTGCCGCTGTTGCGTTGCAGCAGGGCATCGGCCTCTTCGCGGCCATCGCGGCCAAAGTACTTGTGCAGCAAATACACCATCGCCCACAGGTGACGGCCTTCTTCGACGTTGATCTGGAACAGGTTGCGCAGGTCGTACATGCTGGGCGCGGTCAGGCCCAGGTGGCGCTGTTGCTCGACCGAGGCGGGCTCGGTGTCGCCCTGGGTCACGATGATGCGGCGCAGGTTGGCGCGGTGCTCGCCAGGCACGTCTTGCCAAGCGGCCTCGCCCATGTGGTCGCCAAAATGGATTTTGCGGTCTTGCTCGCCGGGGTTGAGGAACACGCCCCAACGGTAGTCGCGCATCTTCACGTGGCCAAACTGGGCCCAGCCTTGCGGGTCAACGCTGACCGCAGTGCGCAGGTATACGTCCATCTGGGTTGAGCCCTCAGGGCCCATGTCATCCCACCAGTTGATGAAGTTGGGCTGCCACTGCTCCAGGGCGCGCTGCAGGGTGCGGTCTTCCGACAGGTTGACGTTGTTGGGAATCTTTTCGCTGTAATTGATGCTGGACATGAAACTTTGAGGGCGCCCTTTTCGCCGACGGCGTTGGGGCGTTGGAAAATCCAGTTCTGCCAGGCGCTGAGGCGACCGAAAATACGGGTCTCCATGGTCTCTTTGCTGGAAAAACGCAGGTTGGCCTCCAGGCCGGTCAGACCATCAGGGGACATGGCGGCACGCTCTTCAATGGCGAGGCGAATCTCGTCGGCCCAATCGATGTCGTCAGGCGTCGATGTCACCAAACCGAGTTGCATGGCCCGGGTCGCGTCCAGCGACTGGCCCACCACCGAGGCCACATTCGCCATCGGCGAGGTCTCTTCATAAAAACGACGCTGCAGACGGCTTTGGTGGTTGACCATGGGGAAGCGGCCCAGGTTGAGCTCAGTCAACTCGATGCGGGGAGAGCGCTCGGGCGCATCGGGCAATTCCAGCATATAAGCGCGGTCGGCGGCGAAGGCCAATTCAGCCAAGGTACCCACAAAGCAAGAGCCTTCATCAATCAGGGCAAACAAAGAGCGCGATGAGACATCGATACGAGCCAGGGTGCGACGCATCAGGCCCAGTGTTTCATTGACAAACCAATGCGACTGGTGCTGGGCAAGCAACTGGTCAGATTGGCGTGCCAGGGCTGCGTCACCGGTGGTGCGCAACAACCAGGTGCCGATATCCAGTTCGTTGGTGCGCAAGCTCAGAATGGCGTCGTCGAGTTCTCGCGTCATTTGCAACGGGTACCAGGCATCACCTTGGGCCAACATGGCCTCGGGTGTGTTGGGCAGTGCGCTCTTCGGGGCAGAAACAGTCAAGGTCGCGGTACGGCGGGCACGGTCGATTTGGACCTGCACATACTCATAAACGATGGCGTCCGCACTGACGGTCTTGTTCAGGGGCTTGAGCGTGACGCCTTGGCCCGCAGCGGCAGAGCCTGGGCGCTTGCTTTGCGCGGCCAGGGCCAACGCACGCTGGCGGGTCTGCTCGGCAAACTGAGCGGGTTTGGCGATGCCATCGACCAGGCGCCAATCGACCGCCTTTTGTCCGCGCACGCCTTCGACGCTGGTGCAGAAGATATCTGCGTGGTCATGGCGCACATGGCGCTTGTCGGTGACGCGGGTCAGGCCGCCGGTGCCAGGCAGAACCCCCAACAGGGGCACTTCAGGCAGCGACACAGAGGAAGAGCGGTCATCGACCAGCAAAATCTGGTCACAAGCCAGGGCCAACTCGTAACCACCACCGGCGCAAGCCCCATTCACGGCGGCCAGAAACTTCAAGCCATCGTGTCGGCTGGAGTCTTCGATGCCATTGCGGGTCTCGTTGGTGAATTTGCAGAAGTTGACTTTCCAGCCATGGGTCGATAAGCCCAACATGAAGATGTTGGCGCCAGAACAAAAAATGCGGTCGCGCAAGCTGGTGACCACCACCGATTTGACTTCCGGGTGCTCAAAACGGATGCGATTGAGCGCATCGTGCAACTCGATGTCCACGCCCAGGTCATAGCTGTTGAGCTTGAGCTTGTAGCCGGGCCGTATACCGCCGTCTTCATGGATGTTGAGTTGTAGGGTCGCCACCTCTCCATCAAAGGCCATAGACCAGTGCTGGTAGCGGCTCGGGTGGGTTTGATAATCAACGGTCTGTGAGTTCATGTTTGTCGCCTCGGATAAAGTTTGTAATGTGCATCATAGTGCATGTTTGATGGTTATAAAATGCATTTTGTTGCATATCCGAGTATTTTAATAAGCTATTACCTGCTATGCGGTCAAAGGCATGCGCAGCACCTGGCGCACCTGTTGACGCAGCAATGAAAAGGTTTGTTCCAGGTCTTGGCCACTGGTATCCAGCGCCAAATCGGCCTTGGCATAGAAGGCGGCACGCCCTTCGAGGATGCGTTTGAGGTCGTCCATGGCCTCTTTGCTGGCCGCCATGGGGCGCAAATCGCCTTGGGCCGCCACACGGGCCATGTGATCCTCTGGTTTGGCCTGCAACCAGACCGTGAAACAGTGGGTCAAGACCTCATTGAATGTGGCCGGGTCTGACACCAGGCCACCCGGGGTGGCGATCACCACTTCGGGGTAGATTTGCAAAGTTTCTTCCAGGGCCCGCCGCTCGTACCGCCGGTATGCATTGGTGCCATACAGGTTGTGTATTTCGCTGACACTGCAACCCGCAAATTTCTCAATTTCTCGGCTTAGTTCGACGAAGGCAAAACCCAAATCCTGCGCCAGGCGTTGGCCCAAAGTGCTTTTGCCGGCCCCGCGCAGGCCCACCAGTGCGATGTGCGTGGCGCGAGCGTCGGCGCTGCCCGTATTGCCAAACATGTCACCGAGTTGCACCCGCGCGCGTCGCAACTCGGATTCAGTCCGCTTTTCCAGCATTTCGCGAATCAGCAACCACTCCGGGGAAGAGGTGGTGATGTCACCCAGCAACTCAAAAATCGAGCATTGCAGGGCATGAGCCACCTGCAACAGGATCAAAATGGAAGCGTTGCCGGTGCCCGACTCCAGGTTGGCCAAATGGCGCTCGGAGACGCCTGCGTTCTGGGCCACCGCCCGCCGTGTCAGGCCGCGTCGGGCGCGGATGGTACGCACCCGCTCGCCCAAGGCCGAGAGAAAGGGGTGGCGGGTTTCTTCGTGTGGAGCATTCATGTCTGCACTTTAATTCAAAATGCAGCTGAAATGCAAGATAGTGCAGAATTTATTGACCTGGATTAAATCCAGATCACATCCGCCCCTCAGGTTTCTTTAGAAATTTTGATAGAGGGGAATTTGCTGGAGAAGTCTTTGGCTTTGAGGGCAATTCGGGCCGCCACCTGCAAAGCGATTTGACGGTAAAGCCGGGTGACTTCACCATCCGGGTGTGCGACCACGGTCGGCATGCCGCTATCGGCTTGCAGACGGATTTGCATGTCCAGGGGCAATGCCCCCAAATAAGGGGTTTGCAGTTCGCTGGCCATGCGTTTGCCGCCATCGGCACCAAAAATGTGTTCGGTGTGTCCGCAGTTCGAGCAGACATGCACCGCCATGTTTTCCACGATGCCCAATATCGGCACACCGACTTTTTCAAACATGCGTATGCCTTTGCGTGCATCCAGCAAGGCAATGTCCTGCGGTGTGGTGACAATCACCGCACCAGTCATGGGCACCCGCTGACTCAGCGTGAGTTGGATATCGCCAGTGCCAGGGGGCATGTCAACGATCAGGTAATCCAGGTCTTTCCAATTGGTTTGGCGCAACAACTGCTCTAGCGCCTGGGTCGCCATGGGGCCACGCCAGATCATGGCCTCGTCGGGGTTGATCAGGAAACCGATGGACATGACCTGAACCCCAAAGTTCTCCAGCGGTTCCATGGTTTGCCCATCCTCGGTTTCGGGTCGGGCATCGACCCCCATCATCATGGGCTGGCTGGGACCATAGATGTCGGCATCCAGCAAGCCCACCTTGGCACCTTCCGCGGCCAGGGCGAGGGCCAGGTTGACAGCGGTGGTGCTTTTACCCACGCCGCCCTTGCCGGAGGCGACGGCGATGATGTTGCGAACCTGCGGCATCAGGGCCACGCCACGCTGGGCGGCATGGGCCACCACCTGATGACTGAGTTGCACCGAAACGTTTTCTACCCCGGGCGCCGTGCGCGCAGCCGCAATCAGTTGCTGTCGCAGTTCAGGGTACAGGCTTTTGGCGGGATAACCCAATTCGATCTCGAAGGACACATTGCCCCCCTCAATGACCAGGTTTTTCAGGGCTTTGGGGCCCGCCAGGGCTTGCCCCGTCAGGGGGTCTGTCACACTGAGAAGGGCTTGTTGAATTTGTTCGGCGGTCGGCATGGCTTTGGGGTCAGTCTGAGCAAAAGTGAAGCCAGTGTAGCGACAAGCCATAAAATGGTGGGTTATCCCCGCCTATAACCCCAATCATGTCCCAGACAGCGCAGAGACTATTGTTTGTCACCACGGCTTTGCCGTATGCCAATGGCAAATTTCACATTGGCCACATCATGGAGTACATCCAGGCCGACATCTGGGTGAGATTTCAGCGCATGCAGGGCCATCAGGTGCATTTTGTCTGCGCCGATGACGCCCACGGCGCCCCGATCATGATTGCAGCCGAAAAGGCCGGTAAAACGCCTCAGCAATTTGTGGCCCACATCGCCGCCGGGCGCAAGCCTTACCTCGACGGGTTTCAGATCTCGTTTGACAACTGGCACAGCACCGACGGCCCGGAGAATCACACACTGGCACAGCAAATTTACCTGGATTTGAAACAGGCTGGCCTGATTGAGACCCGCACCATCGAGCAGTTTTACGACCCTCAAAAGGCCATGTTTTTGCCCGACCGCTTCATCAAGGGCGAGTGCCCCAAGTGCGGCGCCAAAGACCAATACGGCGACAACTGCGAGAGTTGTGGAGCTGTGTACGCACCGACTGAATTGAAAAACCCGTATTCGGCCCTTTCGGGGGCCACCCCGGTGCTCAAAACCTCAGAGCATTTCTTTTTCAAGCTCTCAGATGCGCGGTGCCTGGAGTTCTTGAAGGCCTGGACCCAAGGTGGCGCAGTACAAGCCGAAGTACTGAACAAAATCAGCGAATGGATCGAACCGGGTGAAGATGGCAAGCCCAAGATGGGCGATTGGGACATATCGCGCGATGCGCCGTACTTTGGCATTGAAATCCCGGGTGCCCCCGGCAAATATTTTTACGTCTGGCTGGATGCGCCCATTGGTTACCTGGCTTCGCTCAAAAACCACTTTGACCAAGGCGGGGCAAAGGCCTTGGGAGAAGCTCGGCGCTTCGAGGACTTCATGGCAGACCCTCGGGTCGAGCAGTACCACTTTATCGGCAAAGACATCATCACCTTTCACACGCTGTTTTGGCCTGCCATGCTGCATTTTTCAGGCCGCAAAGTGCCCAAGGCCATCTTTGTGCATGGCTTCTTGACAGTGAGCGGCGAAAAAATGAGCAAGAGCCGGGGCACCGGCCTTGACCCTCTGAAGTACCTCAGCCTGGGCATGAACCCCGAATGGTTGCGCTACTACCTGGCGGCCAAACTCAATGGCCGCAATGAAGACGTTGACTTCAACCCCGATGACTTCCAGGCCCGCGTCAATGCCGATCTGGTGGGTAAGTTCATCAACATCGCGTCGCGTGCGGCGGGATTCATCAGCAAACGTTTTGATGGCCGCTTGGGTGTGGTTTCAGCCGACGGCGAAGCCTTGTTGGCGCAACTGCGCGAGGGCCTGGCCCCAGTGGCACAACACTATGAGCAACGCGATACCGCCCGTGTGCTGCGCGAAGTGATGCTGCTGGCAGACCGGGTGAATGAATACGTGGACGCCAACAAACCCTGGGAATTGGCCAAACAAGCAGGCTCTGATGCCCGCCTGCACGATGTATGCACCACCTGCATCGAAGCCTTCCGGCTGCTCAGCGTGATGCTCAAGCCGGTTTTGCCATCGCTGGCCGCGGCAGTCGAGTCGTTCTTGCAGGTCGAACCCCTGAATTTCACGCTTGCCACGCGAGCACTGGGGGCCGGCCACAAAATCGGCACCTACCAGCACCTGATGCAACGCGTCGACCCCAAGATGCTCGATGCACTGTTCGAGCCAGCAGCCGAGCAAGCCCCTGCGGCGCTTGCGGGTGGCGAGGCCATCGCCCCGACCATCGGCATTGACGACTTTGCCAAGATCGACTTGCGCATTGCGCTGATCAAAGACTGTCAACCGGTCGAAGGATCGACCAAGTTGCTGCGATTGACTCTGGATGTGGGCGAAGGACGAGATCGCCTTGTCTTTAGTGGCATCGCCAGCGCCTATCAACCACAAGACTTGGTGGGCAAATTGACGGTGCTGGTGGCCAACCTGGCCCCGCGCAAGATGAAGTTTGGGGTCTCTGAGGGCATGGTACTGGCTGCCAGCCATGCCGATGAAAAAGTCCAACCTGGTATTTATGTGCTGCAACCATGGCCAGGGGCCCAACCTGGCATGCGCATCCATTAAGGCCGTGAAGCTGTCGCCCTGATAACCCCAAATTTGGCAGTTTAACGGGGGGCTGATACCATGACCCTATGTTAAAGAAGGTCCAGACGCCCATGAATGACGATGTGAACCACGGGACCCCGGTCTCTGTGAAGATCCGTGAGCGTCTGCTCCAGGCGCGCAAACGGTTTCACTCCAATGACAACATCGCCGAGTTCATGCAGCCCGGCGAGCTCGAAGCCCTGCTTGACGAAGTTGAAGTCAAGATGCGCGGGGTGCTGGAGAGCTTGGTGATCGACACCGAGCACGACCACAATACCGCCGACACCGCCCGACGGGTCGCCAAGATGTACTTGCAGGAAGTGTTCAGGGGCCGCTATGTCAATGCCCCCAGCATCACCGAATTCCCCAATGCCGAACACCTCAACGAATTGATGATTGTGGGGCCGATCACGGTACGCAGCGCATGCAGCCACCATTTTTGCCCGGTGATCGGCAAGATCTGGATTGGCGTGCTGCCCAATGAGCACACCAATGTGATCGGCCTGTCCAAGTATGCGCGTCTGGCCGAATGGGTCATGGGACGGCCACAAATTCAGGAAGAAGCTGTGGTGCAACTGGCCGACCTGATTCAGGAAAAAACCCAGCCTGATGGCTTGGCATTGGTCATGGAAGCCAGCCACTATTGCATGGCCTGGCGTGGCGTGAAAGACATGGACAGCCGCATGATCAACTCGGTCATGCGTGGGGCCTTTTTAAAAGACCCCAATCTGCGCCGCGAGTTTTTGTCGCTCATCCCCCACAAAGATTAGGACCTGAACATGTTGGTGCGACTTCTATACGTCAGCCGGGCTGTCGAGCCCGAATCGGCCCAAGCCATCGATGCCATCCTGGCCTCGGCCCGCAACCACAATCTGGCCCAGGGCATCACCGGCATTCTTTGCTATGGCGGCGGCATTTTCCTGCAAGCCATCGAAGGCGGTCGCGGACCCGTCAATGGTTTATACAACCAGATCGTGTCTGACCCACGGCACAAGGACGTGGTGCTGTTGCACTATGAGGAAATTTCCGAACGTCACTTCGGGGGGTGGACCATGGGCCAGGTCAATTTGTCCAAGCTCAACACCTCCATCGTGCTGAAATATTCCGAACGCCCCGAGCTCGACCCCTACGCTGTCTCAGGCCAGGTGTCGCTGGCCTTGCTCGAAGAACTGATGGCCACAGCCTCGATCATCGGTCGCGCCTGAGGAAAGGCCGACTGTGCGATCGGGCGCACCATGGGTGCTGGGATGTGATTTCTCCAGCAGCCCCAGCCCCCGCAAACCCATCGTCATCGCCCTCGGCTCCCTCGACGGACAATGCGTGCGGCTGCATGAGATTAAAAATTGGGTTCATCTTGACGATTGGGAGTCCTGGCTGGCCCAACCCGCTGATTGGGTGGGCGGTTTTGACCTGCCCTTTGGCTTGCCCCGAGAGCTGATCGAACACTTGGCTTGGCCCACCGAATGGGCCGCGTGCATGGACCACTACGATCGGCTGACTCGCGAACAAATTCGGGCCACCTTTAAAGCCTTTTGCGATGCCCGCCCGGTGGGCGGCAAGATGGCACACCGGGCCACCGACGGGCCAGCCGGGTCCAGCCCCTCCATGAAATGGGTCAACCCGCCGGTGGCCTACATGCTGCATGCCGGGGTGCCGAGCCTGCGCCGGGCCGGGGTGCATCTGCCCGCCCTGCATGAGGGCGACCGGCAGCGGGTGGCCCTCGAGGCCTACCCGGGCTTGCTGGCGCGTGAGTTGATCGGCAAAGCCTCATACAAAAGCGATGACAAAGCCAAACAAACGCCAGAGCGGTGGGTGGCGCGTTCCAACCTGCTGCAGAAATTGGAATTGGGCCAGACCCGTCTGGGACTGCGATTGCAGGTGGGCAATGCCTTGCGCGAACAACTGCTGAACGAACCCAAGGCAGACGTGCTGGATGCCGTGCTGTGCATGATCCAGGCGGCCTGGGCCTTGCAACAGCACCGCGCCGGCCACCCCCAATACGGATTGCCTGACTGTGACCCCCTGGAGGGATGGATCGTGACGGCTTAGCCAAGCATGGCGAAAAAATTGGGGTCAGACCCCAATGGCTCATTGATTGGGAGCAGTGCCCAATTTCCGAGCCCCCCATTCCTGAGCGCAAACGGGGCAATCAGGCGCACGGCCAAAGCGCATTTCTGTCCATTGCAGGCGATGACCGTCGAGCATCAATAGACGCCCGGGCACTTCGCTGCGCAGGCCCATCAGGATCTTGAGTGCCTCGGTGGCCTGCATAGAGCCCATCACCCCGACCAGAGGGGCCAAGACGCCCATGGTGGCGCATTGCGCCTCGGGCGGCGGGGCATCGGGCGGAAACAGGCAGGCATAACAAGGCGAGTCGGGCTGACGGGGGTCGTAGACGCTGAATTGACCATCCAAGCCCAACACCGACCCGCTGACCAGGGGCACGCCATGCCTGAAACAAGCGGCATTGATAAGCTGACGGGTTTGGAAATTGTCGCTGCCATCGATCACCACGCTGGCCTGGGGCACCCACTCGTCCAGCCAGACTGCTTCAGCGCGTCGATCAAAACATTGAACCTGCACATCTGGGTTGAGCGCTTGCATGGCCAGCCGGGCAGAGTCGACCTTGGGTTGCCCAACCCGTGCTGTGGCGTGAGCAATCTGGCGTTGCAGGTTGGTCAGGTCCACCCGGTCGTCATCGATCAGGGTGATGCGCCCTACCCCGCTGGCCGCCAAATACAAGGCCACTGGCGAACCCAGGCC
>JBEBAJ010000089.1:0-8852 GCA_041158965.1 Pseudomonadota bacterium
GGAACCACCGCCGAGGATGTGAAGACGGGGCGTGTCGCCAACCTCACGCGCACCGACTACCCGGGACGTACCACGCTCATGAAAGTGGCCACCGTCTCGACGCTGTGGGATTACATCCGACGGGCCATGCCCTGGAACAACCCCAAGACTCTGAGCGTGGACGAGGTGTATGCGGTCACCGCCTTCATGCTCAACCTGGGCCACGTGGTGCCTGATGATTTCACCCTCACGGACCGCAACATCGCCGAGGTGCAGCAACGCATGCCCAACCGCCATGGCATGACCCGTGACCATGCCCTGTGGCCAGGGAAGACCTGGGCCGGGGCCACCCAGCCCGATGTGCGCAACACGCCGTGCATGACCGATTGCCGCACCGAGCCTCGCGTGGCCTCCCTGTTGCCCGACTTTGCCCGCAATGCGCACGGCAATTTGCGAGAACAAAACCGCATCGTTGGACCGCAACGGGGGGCAGACACGTCCTTGCCCGAAGGTCGCACCTCCCAGGCCGTCGCTTCATCCGGGGGAGCGGCCGCCAGTTCATCGGGCGGGGCTGCGGCCGCTTCTGCCAGTGCATCAGCTGGCAAGTCCAGCCCCGACTCTGCGGCCGGCAAAGCGGCCCTGGCCCTGGCGCAGAAATACCAATGCACCGCCTGCCATGCCATGGACAAGAAACTGGTGGGCCCTTCGTTGGCTGAGATTGCACGACGTCACGCCGGCAAGGTGGACTACCTGGCAGGCAAGATACGCGCGGGTGGCGCCGGTGTCTGGGGGCCCATCCCCATGCCCGCTCAAACTCTGCCCGATGCGGACCTGCGAGTGCTCGCCACCTGGTTGGCCAACGGGGCGAACCGATGACGGTCTCAAATAGCCCTAAAATTTCACGTTTGGCCCGCGGGACCTACACTTTTTCCATTGCTCGTTGTCAAGGAGACCCCACCATGCAAAACCGTCGCGAAACCTTGCGGCAATCGGCCGTTGTCGCCGGTCTGCTCGCTTCCACCGGCCTCTTCCCCCAATGGGCGCACGCAGCGTTCAACAAGGCGGCGTTTGAAACCAAGACCGTGCTCGACGCCGTCAAGGCCTATGGGCCGGGCAGTATTGCAGAGAGCAAGGACGTGACCATCACCGGTCCGGATATTGCCGAGAACGGGGCCGTCGTGCCCATCGGTGCCAGCACCACGTTGCCGGGTGTCAAACAATTGCTGTTGTTGGTGGAAAAGAACCCCAACACCCTGGTGGCCATGTTCAATGTGACCGACAGCATTGACGCTACCATCGCCACCCGCGCCAAGATGGGCCAGTCTTCGGATGTGTTTGCCGTGGCCATCATGGCGGACGGTCGAGCCCTGTTCGCCAAAAAAGAAATCAAGGTGACCCTTGGCGGCTGCGGCGGCTGAGCACGGACATCGGTTCACAACCTCACCCACTATCAGGAGTACATCATGGCAGATCCGATGCGCATTCGTGCACAAGCCAGCGGCGACAAGGCCACTGTGCGCGTTCTCATGAGTCACGAAATGGAATCCGGCCAGCGCCGCGATGCCAATGGCAAACTGGTGCCGGCCTGGCACATTGCCGAAGTCACCGCCGAGCACAATGGCAAGGTGGTCATGACCGCCGAATGGGGACCGGCTGTGGCCAAAAACCCGTACCTGCAGTTTTCTGTCAAGGGCGCCAAGGCCGGTGACAAGATTGCCATTTCCTGGAAAGACAACCGCGGCGACACCCGCCGTGACGAAGCCACCGTCAGCTGAATCGAGGCACGCATGAAACGCATCCTGACCCTGGGGGCCTTGTGCCTGGGCGTGTTGAGCTTGCCTGCGTGGTCGCAAAAGACCGCCAGCCAGGGCATCGATGAGTACCGCGCCATGTTGCAGGACGGCAACCCGGCGGACCTGTTCGAGGCCAAAGGTGAAGACCTGTGGAAGCAACGCCGCGGTCCCAAGAATGCCACCCTGGAGCAATGCGACCTGGGCAAGGGGCCGGGTGTGGTCAAGGGCGTGTTTGTGGAGTTGCCTCGCTACTTTGCCGATACCCGTCGAGTCCAGGACCTGGAGTCCCGCTTGCTGACCTGCATGGTCACGCTGCAAGGCTTCAACGGCGAGGAGATTGCCAAGACCCCGTTTGGCAGGGGCGAGCAAAACACGCTCACCGCCTTGGCGACCTGGATCTCCGCTGAATCCAAGAACATGCGCTTCAATTTGTCCCAGGCGCACCAAGAGGAACGTACCTTCTATGAGGTGGGCAAGCGCTTGTTTTACTTGCGCGGTGGACCTCACGATTTTTCCTGCGCCTCCTGTCACGGTGAAGAGGGCAAGCGCATTCGTCTGCAGGATTTGCCCATGCTGACGAAGAACCCAGGAGATGGCGTGGGCTTTGCTGCCTGGCCGGCCTACCGTGTGTCCAACGGCCAGATGTGGGGCATGCAGCAACGTCTGAACGACTGTTATCGGCAGCAACGTTTCCCCTATCCGGGGTTTGGCAGTGATGCCACCATCGCCCTGAGTGTCTACTTGGGTGTGAATGCCAAGGGCTCGGCCTCGGTGGCGCCCGCCATCAAGCGTTGACGCAGGAGATTGCCCCCATGAACACATCTGTTCTTTTTTCTGGCCGTGCCAGGGCTGTCGGGTTGGCGCTGGCAGTGTCAGGCCTGAGTGCCTGTACCTCAGGCCCCACCGTGGCCGAACTCGATGCCTTGACCGATGCCGTGGTGAAAGCGTCCTTCCGCACCGAAGCGCAGGCCAAGGTCGAGCGGGTGACGCAGACGGATGAAACCAACCGACTGTGCAGCCAGGCGGACGCCTCGGGAAAACCGCTGGATGAGGCCACGGCCAAGGCCATCGAGGCCGCCAACCTCAAGACCATCCGCTGGCCGTCCGATGGGCGCTTTCTGGGTGACTGGAAGCAGGGCGAGCAAATCGCGCAAAGCGGTCGGGGACTGACCTGGACTGACGGCGCCAACACGCCCAATGGCGGCAACTGCTACAACTGTCATCAGATGGATCCCAAGGAAATTTCCTACGGCACCATCGGCCCGAGCCTGTTGCAGTACGGCAAGATCCGCGGTGTGACCGACCCCAACAGCGAGGCGTCCAAGCCCATTGTGGAATACACCTGGGGCAAGATCTGGAATTCCAAGGCCTACAACGCATGCTCCAACATGCCACGTGCGGGCCACATGGGCATCCTCACCGAAGCGCAGGTGCGGCATATCGTGGCCCTCTTGCTGGACCCCCAGTCACCCGTCAATAAATAAGCTCACGCAAACCCGGCCTGGCCGGGTTTTTTGTGTCAACCCCATCCTTGGGTGTGCAACATGAACCTGAACAAACGCGAATTTCTTCAAGTACTGGGTGCGGGTGCGGTCAGTGGCATGGGCCTGAGCGCCTGGGCGCAGGCGGATGCCAGCCGTGCCGGGCAGGCGATGTATGACATCCCCGCTTTCGGCAATGTGTCGCTGCTGCACATGACGGATTGCCACGCGCAACTGCTGCCGGTGTTTTTTCGCGAGCCCAGCATCAACATGGGCATTGGCTCCATGCGAGGTCAATTGCCGCACCTGGTCGGCGAACATTTGTTGCGTTTTGCCAAGGTGCCGGCCAACACGCCCATGGCCCATGCGCTGACCCATCTCGATTTTGAGCGGGCCGCTCAGCGCTACGGCAAGGTGGGCGGGTTTGCTCACCTGGCCACCCTGGTCAAGCGTCTCAAGGCGAACCGACCCGGCGCCTTGTTGCTCGATGGCGGTGACACCTGGCAAGGATCGGGGACCGCGCTGTGGACCCAGGGGCAGGACATGGTGGACGCCTGCAAGCTTCTGGGCGTGGACGTCATGACCGGGCACTGGGAATTCACCCTGGGCATGGAACGTGTGCAAAAAATTGTCGAGGGTGATTTTGCAGGCCGCGTGGACTTTATCGCCCAGAACATCAAGACAGCCGATTTTGGCGATCCGGTGTTCAAGCCCTCGGTGATACGGCAGATCAATGGTGTGCCCTGTGCCATCATCGGGCAAGCCTTCCCCTACACCCCTATTGCCAATCCGCGCTATTTCGTCGCGGACTGGGAGTTTGGGATCCAGGAGCAAAACCTGCAAGCGCAGGTGGACGACGTTCGAGGCAAGGGGGCGCAGGTGGTGGTGCTGCTGAGTCACAACGGCATGGACGTGGACCTGAAACTCGCCAGCCGTGTGCGTGGCATCGATGCCATCCTGGGGGGGCACACCCACGACGGCATGCCGGTACCCACCCTGGTGAGCAACCCGGGCGGCAAGACCCTGGTGACCAACGCGGGCTCCAATGGCAAGTTTCTGGGTGTCATCGATTTTGATGTCAAGGGTGGCAAGGTGCAGGACTTCCGTTACCGCCTGCTGCCCGTGTTCTCCCACCTGTTGCCGGCCGACCCGGCCATGCAGGCCTTGATAGACCAAGCGCGCGCACCGTACCTCAGCAAGCTGCAAGAACCCTTGGGCGTGACGGATGGGTTGCTGTACCGACGCGGCAACTTCAATGGCACGGGGGACCAGTTGCTGGTGGATGCACTCATGGCGGTGCAGGACGCCGAGATTGCTTTCTCGCCCGGTTTCCGCTGGGGCACCACGCTGTTGCCTGGCCAGACGATCACGCGCGAGTGGTTGCTCGACATGACCGCCACCACCTACTCGTACGCCACTGTCACGCCGATGTCTGGTGAGATGATCAAGACCATCCTGGAGGATGTGGGCGACAACCTGTTCAACCCCGATCCGTATTACCAACAGGGCGGCGACATGGTGCGTGTCGGCGGTTTGCAGTTCAGCTGCGATCCCACAGCGCCCATGGGCAAACGCATCAGCGATATGCGGCTCAAAGGCCAGTTGATCGACCCCACCAAACAATACAAGGTGGCCGGTTGGGCCCCCGTGGCCGAATCGGCCCGTGCGCAAAAGCTGCCCATGGTGTGGGATGTGGTGGAACAGTGGTTGCGTGCCCAGGGGGGGCGTATCCCGCCGCGTCAGTTGCAAACGCCTCGCATCACCGGGGGCTTGCCCAATCCGGGTGTTGCCTCGTGAAGTCTGTCGTGCCTGTCTCTGCCCCGCCTCTCAGCCGTCGTCGCTGGTTGGGTGCTGTCGCCTCGGGGGGGCTGCTGATGGCTGGGCTCCATCCCGATATCCAGGTCATGGCCCAGCAGGTTGGCCAGTTCGTGATGGGGCCACCCATGCCCGATATTGCACCGGTGCAGGTGTCCCCCCGTGTGTGGGTGGTACCGGCGGCCGATGGTTTCCCGACGCCGGCCAATCAGGGCATGATGTCCAACGTCACTTTTGTTGTGACCTCGGCAGGCGTGGTGATCCTGGATTCCGGCAGTTCGCTGCAAATCGGGCGCATGGTGATCCGCATGATCCGGCGCATCACTCCGTTGCCGGTGGTGGCCGTGTTCAACAGCCATCACCATGGTGACCACTGGCTCGGTAACCATGCGTTTGTGGAGGCCTTTGGTGAGAACCTGCCCATCTACTCGCTGGCTGCCACCCGCGAGTTGATTGCGGGAGTGGCGGGTCATGAGTGGCGCTCCATGATGGAGCGCTGGACCAACCAGTCCACCGTGGGGACGAAAACGGTGTTGCCCAACCGCACGGTGACGTCAGGGCAAGTGATTCAGATCGGTGATATCACCTTTCGCACGCACCACTACAGCCAGGCTCATACCGCGGCTGATCTGTGTGTGCAGGTGGAGCAAGAGCGGCTGACACATGTGGGGGATATCGCCATGACCAACCGCATCGCCAATTTCGATGATGGATCCTACCGCGGAACTTTCACCTACTACGACCGCCTGCGTGCCGCCACGGGTGAGCAACTGTGGGTGCCCGGCCATGGCGAGAGTCGTCGCGATCTGCTGCAGACCTACGAGACCTTGTTGCGAGGTATCTGGGAGCCCTGCCTGCAAGCCGTGAAGGACGACAAGTCCGAAGCCGAGGCCAAAGCATTGGTGCTCAAGGACGCACGCGTTCAAGCCCGCGCTGCTACCATGCAGGGGTTTGAGGGCAACATTGGCAAATACATCAGCCTGGCCTACCTCGAAGCGGAAAAAGAAGCATTCTGACCATGACCCACTCAGCTGACTGGCTCCCGCATCTTGCACACTGGGGCGCCTTTTCAGCTCGCTGGGAGGGTCATGCCTTGCAGGTGCGTCCGCACCCCAATGTCCCGGATGCCGAACGGTTTGACGGGCCCTTGTCCCCGATACGGGCTTTCGAACCACCGGCCGTGTGCTCGCCGCCATGATGCATCGACACACCCACCGTTTCCACCAGCTTGATGTGTTCACTTCGCAAGCCCTGCGAGGCAATCCACTGGCCGTGGTGCATGACGCGGACCGGTTGTCGGACGAAACCCTGGCGGCCTTCGCGCGCTGGACGAATCTGTCCGAGACCACGTTTCTGTTGTCTCCCTCGGACCCCGCGGCCGATTACCGCGTGCGAATCTTCACGCCCGGGGGAGAGTTGCCCTTTGCGGGCCATCCCACACTGGGCAGTTGCCAGGCGTGGCTGTGGGCGGGGGGTCAACCCCAGCAACCGGATGTCGTGGTGCAGGAATGTGGTGTGGGACTGGTCCGCATTCGGCGCGATCGATCGCGTCTGGCCTTTGCCGCACCGCCCTTGCGTCGATCCGGTCCGCTGGAGGTCGGCTACCGGGAGGCCCTGTGCGCAGCCCTGGGTCTGGACCCCCATGACGTGGTGGCCGACCACTGGGTGGACAACGGCCCCAACTGGTGTGCCCTGATGTTGCCCTCGGCCGCTCAGGTGCTATCACTGCAGCCTGACATGGCGGCCTTGAAGGCGCTGCAAGCCAAGCTGGGGGTGATCGGTCCGCAGCCTGCCGGCCATGAGACGCAATTCGAAGTGCGGGCCTTTGTGCCCGCGTTGGGTATTGGCGAGGACCCGGTGACCGGCAGTCTGAACGCGGGCTTGTCTCAATGGCTCATCGGTGCCGGTCTGGCGCCGCACCACTACCTGGTGTCACAAGGCACGGTGTTGGGGCGGCAGGGACGTGTGCATGTCGATCAGGTGGGCGACACGATCTGGATCGGCGGCGAGGTGGCCCGCTGTGTGGAGGGTCAGGTGGTGTTGCCATGAGCGCCATGAGTGGTCTGACCAACGGGCCTATCTTGCGCACGGTCTGGCGTCTGAGCCTGCCCAATCTGGTCGCCATGGTGGCCACCGCGCTGGTGAGCGTGGCCGAGACCACTTATGTGGGTCAACTGGGCACGGCCGCATTGGCCGGGATGGCGCTGGTTTTTCCGATGGTGATGTTGCAGCAGATGCTGTCCTCGGGAGCCATGGGGGGCGGTATCTCTTCTGCCATCAGCCGTGCGCTGGGCGCCGGGGACGAGGCGCGTGCCAATGACCTGGTGCTGCATGCGGTGCTGATCAGCCTGGGGTTGGGTCTGTGCTTCACGCTGCTGATCGGGTGGGGGGGGGCTGCGCTGTTCACCTTGTTTGGCGGGCAGGGTGAGGCTTTGCAAGCGTGCCTGGCGTATGCGCATGTGGCGTTTGCCGGCTCGGCCTGCCTGTGGCTAACCAACTCGTTGGCCTCTGCGCTGCGGGGCGCGGGCAACATGAAGACTCCCTCCACGGTGCTGCTGCTGGTCGCCGTGGCCCAGATGGTCCTGGGTGGGGTGATGGGATTGGGCTGGGGGCCGATTCCTCGCGGGGGCATGGGCGGGGTGGCCCTGGGGCAGGTGCTGGCATTTGCACTGGGTGGGGTGTACCTGGCCTGGTACCTGGTGACAGGGCAGGGGCGGTTGCGACTGAACGTGCGCACCCCGCTGCGCCGCGACTATTTTCGGGACATCCTGCGCGTAGGCGCTGTCGCCAGTATTTCCTCCCTCCAGACGGTACTCACCATTGTCATCGTGACGCGCATGGTGGCCTCGTTGGGCACCGAGGCGCTGGCGGGCTATGGCATTGGCATGCGGCTCGAATTCCTCATGATCCCCATCACCTTTGCGATTGGCGTGGCCTGTGTGCCCATGGTGGGCATGGCCATCGGCTCGGGTCTGGTGCAGCGGGCTCGCCAAGTTGCCTGGACAGGCGGGGTTCTGTCGGCCCTCATGGTCGGCTCACTGGGGTTGCTGGTGTCAGTATTTCCGGACCAGTGGTCCGGGTTGTTCACCGATCACCCCGAGGTGATTGCCTATGCGGGCAGCTACTTTTTCTGGGTCGCACCCGCTTATCCCTTGTTTGCGCTGGGACTGTGTCTGTACTTCGCTTCCCAGGGAGCTGGCAAATTGCTGGGGCCGGTATTGGCCGGTACATTGAGGTTGGTGATGGTGATGGTGGGCGGATGGTGGTTGGTGCAGGAACAAGCCCCGGTGTGGGCCATGTTTGCCCTCATCAGCGCGGCGATGGTGGTGTATGGCGTGAGCACGGCCCTGTTTGTCCGCTTGACCCCGTGGGGGCGCACTTGAACCCAGGCTGTCGTTTGCGCCTGGCTTGAACGCCAGGGGTGATGAATTTTCAACGGTTAACACGAGGAGAGACTACGCATGAAACCCAATCGACTCAAGGAGCGCATGCTCGCCAAGGACCCCACCTTGCTCAACGGCTGGTTGACGCTGGGCAGTGTGGCGGCCGCAGAGTTGATGTCACGCCAGGCCTGGGATGCACTGACAATTGACATGCAGCATGGGTTGGCAGACTTTGACACAACTCTGAACATGCTGCGCGCGATTTCGAGCACCGAGGTGACCCCCATGGTGCGGGTGCCCTGGCTGGACCCGGCTCTCATCATGCGCGTGCTCGATGCGGGCGCCTATGGCGTGATTTGCCCCATGATCAACACCCGCGCCCAGTGCGAGGAGTTTGTGGC
>JBEBAJ010000090.1:0-8827 GCA_041158965.1 Pseudomonadota bacterium
CGATCACCAAACTCTTTCTCTATGGCCTTGCGGGCATTGTCATGGGCAAATGTCCAACCGCCGTCACCGACTGGCCCCACATAGGCAAAGGCAATCTTCAAAGGCTCGACTTTGGCCGGCGCAGCCGGGGCGGCCGACTTGGCCGGCTCTTCTTTTTTCGAGCAGGCCAAAAGCGACAGTGAGGCCATCAGCGTGAGCGATACCACCCTGAGTGTGCTTCGTTTGGACAAACTTTTCATGAATATTCCTTTCGGGATGATGGAGGAAAATAGATTGAGATTATGCGTCGGGATGAAAAGGCCGCCCCAGCGACGCAGGCATATGGGCTCGAATCCAACTGGGGTTTCGGGAAATCAGCACCAATACCACGACAGTGGCCAGATATGGCATGGCCGTCAGCCACTGGCTGGGAATTTCAACCCCCATGCCTTGCAAATGGAACTGCAACATGGTGACGCCACCAAACAGGTATGCCCCCAGCAACACCCGTGCCGGGCGCCAGGTGGCAAAAGTGGTCAAGGCCAGGGCGATCCATCCCTTGCCCGCCACCATGCCCTGCACCCAAAGGGGGGTGTATATGATCGACAAATACGCCCCAGCCAAACCGCACAGGGACCCACCGGCCATCACGGCACACCATCGAATCAGACGCACCCGGTAACCCAAAGCATGGGCTGCCTGAGGTGATTCACCAATGGCACGCAGAATCAGACCCGGTCGGGTGCGGTCCAAAAACCACATCAGACCCAGGCCCAGCAAGGCGGTCAGATAAACCAAGGGATGATGTTGAAACAAGGCCGGCCCCACCAAAGGCCATTCGCTCAAGACGGGTATGGCATACGCCACTCGCTCAGGCAATTGCTCTTTGACATACGAGATGCCGACAAAAGCAGAAAAACCGGCCCCGAACAAACTCAAGGCCAGGCCAGTGGCGTACGCATTGGTGCCCAAACCGATCACCAAGGCGCCAAAAATCGCCGCCAGCAAGGCACCGCTGCCCATACCGGCCAAAAAGCCCAAGACATCACTGCCCGAGTGCACCACGGTGGCAAAACCGGCGATGGCCGCGCACAGCATCATGCCCTCAGCACCCAGGTTCACCACCCCTGCCTTTTCATGGATCAGCAGGCCCAATGCGGCCAATGCCAACACGGTGCCTGCTTGCAGGGTGGCAGCCAACAACAAAGCGTAGGTTTCCATCAGGCCCGGCTCCAACGCAAACGGCGATGCACCAAAGTGTCACAGGCCAACAAGGCAAAAAGCAACAAGCCCTGAAACACCCCGGTCATGGATTTGGGCAATCCCAATCGGGACTGAGCCATTTCACCGCCGATGTAGAACATGCTCATGAGCACCGCAGAAAGCACCATCCCAAAAGGGTTCAATCGCCCCACAAAGGCCACGATGATGGCGGCAAAGCCGTACCCGGACGGGACATAGGGGGTGAGTTGGCGGATCGGTCCTGCCACTTCCAGCGCCCCGGCCAGGCCAGCCAACGCCCCCGAAACACCCAAGGCCGTCCAGAGTGCTTTTCGCGACGAAAAACCGGCGTACTGGGCAGCCATCGGGGCCAAGCCGCCCACCTGTTGGGCCCAGCCTGCGCGGGTGCGGAACAAAAAAACCCAAAGCACCAGCACCCCCGCCAATGCCAGAAGCAAGCCGATATGAGTTCGCGACCCGTCGATCAACCGTGGCACCTGTGCCACTGCTTCAAAGGTGCGAGATTGAGGAAAGTTATACCCGGCCGGGTCTTTCCAGGGGCCATAAACCAAATATCCTAAAACCATTTCGGCCACATACACCAGCATCAGGCTGACCAGAATCTCACTGGCGTGAAAACGGTCGCGCAACCAGGCGGTCAGGGCCGCCCAAGCGCACCCGCCCAAAGCCCCTGCCAACAAAACGGCCACGAAAAAGCCCGTGGGGCTGCCCCGCTCGGCCCACAGAGCCACACCGGAAGCCGCCACAGCGCCAATGATGAACTGCCCTTCGGCACCGATGTTCCAGACATTCGAGCGGAAACAAACCGCCAACCCGAGCGCGATGAGCAACAAAGGGGTGGCCTTGATGCTCAACTCACCCCAGGCATAGGCAGAGCGGATCGGCTCGACAAAAAACATTTGTAAACCGCGCCAAGGGTCTTTGCCCAGGGCCACAAAAAGCGCAACCCCGATCAGCACAGTCAAACACAGGGCCAACAAGGGAGAGCCCCACAGCCAAAATCGGCTGGGTTGCGGCCGAGGCTCAAACCGCCACATGGTTGCCCCTTGGCCAAAGGCCACTCATCCACTCACCGACACGGGTCGGGTTGGCATCTTCGCGCGACAAAGCTGGCGACAGTCGCCCACCGGCCATGACATGCAAGCGGTCGGACAATTCAAACAATTCCTCCAGCTCTTCGCTGATCACCAAAAGCGCACA
This sequence comes from Pseudomonadota bacterium, assembly GCA_041158965.1. Lineage (GTDB taxonomy): Bacteria > Pseudomonadota > Gammaproteobacteria > Burkholderiales > Burkholderiaceae_C > Limnohabitans. The sequence continues at coordinate 2,422 of JBEBAJ010000090.1, forward strand.
ACCCGCGTCGCGCAAACGCAGCAATTCGCCCCTGATTTGTGCGGCCGCACCTACATCCACCCCCCAAGTGGGTTGGGCCACAATCAGCAAGCGGGGTTCGGCGCTGATCTCGCGCCCGACGATGAATTTCTGCAAATTGCCGCCCGACAACGATCGGGCCGGGGCATGTGGCCCGGCGGCCTTGACCTGAAAGCGCTCGATCACGCCTCGCGCCTGCGCCACCAGCCGGGATGTATGGATCCAACCCCATGCACCAACGGCCTCGGTGCGGGTCAGCAACAGGTTGTGCGCCAGGCTCATTTCGGGCACTGCGCCCCGGCCCAATCGCTCCTCTGGCACCATGTGCAGGCCCAGTGCGCGACGACGTGCGGGCCCCCATTGGGCCACCGCCTCGCCCTGTAAGCGTATGCAATGGGCCGCAGGGCGCGTGTCTTCACCCGATAATGCGGCCAACAACTCACGCTGACCATTTCCGGAAACCCCTGCCAGGCCAACCATCTCACCTGCCCGTACACTGAGCGACACATCCTGCAAATCGGTGCCGAACGGATCGAGACAGGGCAAAGACAACTGGTGGACTCGCAATACCTCGTCACCAGGCAGATGGGGGGAAGATCGCAAGGGCGTCGGCTCTTGTCCGATCATCATCTGTGACAGACTGGACAGGCTTTCCTGCCTGGGGTCACAAAACCCGGAGACTCGCCCGGATCGCAATACGGTACAGGCCGAGCAAAGCGTCCTGATTTCATGCAATTTGTGGCTGATATAAAGCAGGCTGCGCCCCTGACTCACCCATCGGCGCAGCACATCAAACAGCTTGTCCACCGCTTGCGGTGTCAGCACCGAAGTCGGCTCATCCAGAATCAACAACTTTGGTTCAGTGAGCAAAGCGCGGATGATTTCTACCCTTTGCATCTCGCCGACGCTGAGGGTGTGCACAGGTCGCATCGGGTCGATGTCCAGTCCATATTCGGCAGACTGTTGACGAATGCGCTCGGTGACCTCGGTCAGGCCGGGGGTACGTGCCAGCCCCAACCACACATTTTCTGCCACGCTCAAGCTGCCAAAGAGACTGAAGTGCTGGAACACCATGCCGATGCCCAATTCTCTGGCCTGTTGCGGCGACTTCAGTCGCAGGGGCTGGCCCTGAAAGGACATCTCCCCTGCATCGGGCTGCACGGCGCCATAAACGATCTTCATCAGCGTCGATTTACCCGCCCCGTTTTCGCCCAGAACCGCATGCGCTTGTCCGGGCCAGACTTCCAGGTCTATGCCTTCATTGGCCACCACGCCCGGATAGCGCTTGGTGATGCCTTGAAGCTTGAGTAAGGGGACAGACATGACTGGAGATGATACCCATGAAAAAACCCTTCCCCAAGGGGAAGGGTTTGTTGGGCCACCAGACGCCCGAGGGGAGTGAGGGCTCAGTGGAACTGTTCTTCTTCGGTTGAGCCGCTCATGGCCTTGACCGAAGAGTTGCCTCCCTGGATCACAGTGGTCACATCGTCAAAGTACCCGGCACCGACCTCTTGCTGGTGCGACACAAAGGTGTATCCAATGTCGCGGGCGGCGAACTCGGGCTCTTGCACCATCTCGACATAGTGCTTCATGCCTTCGCCACGGGCATAGGCGTGCGAGAACTTGAAGGTGTTGAACCAATTCAGATGGATGCCTGCGAGGGTGATGAACTGGTACTTGTAGCCCATCGCCGAGAGCTCTTCCTGGAAGGCCGCAATATCGCGATCATTGAGGTTCTTTTTCCAGTTGAATGAAGGTGAACAGTTGTACGACAACAGTTTGCCCGGGTACTTGGCATGGATGGCCTGCGCGAATTCGCGCGCAAAGCCCAGGTCTGGCGTGCCTGTCTCGCACCACACCAGATCAGCCACGCCGGCATAGGCCAAGCCCCGGCTGATGGCCTGCTCAATGCCATTTTTAACGCGATAAAAGCCCTCAGGCGTGCGCTCTCCGGTCAGGAAGGGCCTGTCATTGGCGTCGTGATCACTGGTCAGCAAATTGGCTGCTTCGGCGTCGGTGCGGGCCAGCACAATGGTCGAGACGCCCATCACATCGGCTGCGAAGCGAGCCGCCTGCAGCTTCTCCACTGCCTCTTGGGTGGGAATCAACACCTTGCCACCCATATGGCCGCACTTTTTGACGGCAGCGAGTTGGTCTTCAAAGTGAACACCTGCGGCACCGGCGCCTATCATGTTCTTCATCAATTCAAATGCATTGAGCACGCCGCCAAACCCCGCCTCGGCATCGGCCACGATAGGCAGGTAATAGTCGATGAACTCTTTGGAGCCGGGCTCAACGCCCCGCTGCCACTGGATTTCGTCGGCGCGGCGAAAGGTGTTGTTGATGCGGCGCACCATTGCGGGCACAGAGTCATAGGCATACAACGATTGGTCGGGGTACATCGTTTCACTGGTGTTGCCATCGGCAGCAACTTGCCAGCCCGAAAGATAGACCGCTTCCAAACCAGCCTTGGCTTGTTGCATGGCCTGGCCACCCGAGATGGCGCCAAACGAATTCACATAGCCTTTTTTGGCATCGCCGTTGATCAGGCGCCAGAGTTTTTCAGCGCCACGTCGAGCCAACGTGTGCTCAATGTGCAGGCTTCCACGCAGGCGCACCACATCGGCGGCCGTGTAGTTGCGCTTGATGCCCTTCCAGCGCGGGTTGTGGGCCCAGTCTTTTTCGAGGGCTTCGATTTGTTGTTGACGGCTCATTTGATCATGAATGGTTTGAGGCATGACAGACTCCAGAGGTTGAGGAACAAGGGGTCGAATCCAGTTGGTTTCGATGTTTAAAGTTTATCGCGCCGAACCCAACTTCACACCTCTTATGTCTTATATAAGAATTAATTTTTCATCAATATTTTCAATAGTTTATAAAATTAATCCTGTATTATGAAATTCAATTTCTCATATCAAGAAATTTTGTTGCGTCGCACCAATTTTATTTTCACATGACGAAATCAAATTTCGGACTCAAATCCTCATGCCTCCTTGGCCTTGCCCCCTGTCGTAAAACACATCTTCAGCGAGTGCCTTTTGCACCCTTTCGGGACACTTGCAAACCACGCGTAGTGGGCTGAAAAAACGGCTGGAAACCATGGTTTTCAGGACACAAAATCAAATGGATCGTCAAGTGTCATTCGTCGCAGAATGAAAAAAACAACATTCCCCTCTGAAAATATCACTTTTACGCTTGGAAAAGGGCCTTTTTCCCTTTAGCATCCGTGGTGCTGAACGCGTGCAAGCGTCCAGTTCATCCATCAACTTCTAGAAGGAATTGAGATCATGGCAACTGCAAAGAAAAAAGCACCGGCTAAAAAAGCCGCTCCCGCAAAGAAAGCCGCGGCCAAGAAGCCCGTAGCAAAGAAGGCCGCCGCCAAGAAACCGGCCGCCAAGAAGCCCGCCGCCAAAAAGGCAGCACCGGCCAAGAAGCCCGCCGCTAAAAAAGCAGCACCGGCCAAAAAAGCCGCCGCTAAAAAGCCTGCCGCCAAAAAGGCCCCTGCCAAAAAGCGCACCCCGAACGCTGCGTTCATGAAACCGATGACCCCCAGCGCCGCTTTGGCCGCTGTCATTGGCAACAATGCCGTGCCTCGCACCGAGGTGGTCAGCAAGCTGTGGGCCTACATCAAGAAGAATGGCTTGCAAGACAAGGCCAACAAGCGCGCCATCAATGCCGATGCCAAACTGAAAGAAGTGTTTGGCAAATCCCAGGTCACCATGTTTGAACTGGCTGGCCTGATCGGCAAGCACCTCAAGTGATGTCCATTGCTTGATCAAAAAAGGCCGCGCAAGCGGCCTTTTTTTGCTTTGGCGCTCAAAAAATGGTGTGTCCGCCCGTCCTCAAACGGCACGGGCCTTGTCAAGCGCCGTTTGCCGAATGGCACTCATGGTGCTTCGGGTGGTGATCACTTCCGGGTCGAGCATGACTTCAATCAGGGTGCCCTTGCTGGAACGCACCGCGGCCACAAAAGCCGCCTCAAACTCCTCGGTGCGATGAATGCGCACGCCTTCATAGCCATAGGCCAGGGCCAGGGCCACAAAGTCGGGGTTTTGTAATTTCGAACCACTCTCGTGCAGCGGGTACTCGCGTTCCTGATGCATGCGTATGGTGCCGTACATGCCATTGTTGAGCAGCACGATGATGCTCTTGGCCCCATGTTGAACGGCGGTCGCCAACTCTTGGCCATTCATCAGAAAATCACCATCGCCGGCGATGGTGAAAGCAGTTCGCCCGGTGACGATATTGGCCGCGATGCCAGCGGGCACCCCATAGCCCATGGCACCCGAAGTCGGCGCCAATTGCGTCTTCAGGCCGCGCGCCAGGCCATGGTAGCGGTGAAAGCGATGTACCCAGCTGGCAAAATTACCTGCGCCGTTGGTGACGACCGCGTCGGCGGGCAGGTGACGGTTGACCACATCGATCAGTGCAGCCATATCGATCGGCCCTGGCAGGGCCTGAGGGCGGAGATTATCAAGATAGTCGGCATGGATCTGTGCGGTACGCTCGGCCCAGGGCAAATCGGAGGGGGCCGACAGCACTTCAAGTGAACGGGCGGCTGCATTCATGGTAGAGAGTATGGCCAGATCAGCCCGGTACACGCGGTTCAGTTCCTCTGCGCCGCCATGGATGTGAACCAGCTTTTGTTGGGGCTTGGGGGCCTGAATCAGGGTGTAGCCGCTGGTCGTCATCTCTCCCAAACGCGCACCGATGACCAATAACAAGTCACTGTCGCGGATATGCTGCCCCAGTTTGGGCGCAATGCCTATGCCGACATCACCCGCATACTGTGGATGGTGATTATCAAAGGTATCTTGAAACCTGAACGCATTACCCACAGGCAGCTTCCAGTTTTCAGCGAAGCGCTGCAAGGCTTGTGCGGCTTGCGGGGTCCAGCCCCCGCCCCCGGCAATCACAAAGGGCTTTTGGGCTTGCAAAAGCATCTCACGCAATTGGCGCAAAGCACCCGGATCGCTCCAGGCCTCCACCGCATCCAGACGCGGCAAAGGGCGCGCCGTTACAGGGCGGGTCAGCATGTCCTCGGGCAAAACCACCACGACGGGCCCTGGCCTGCCATTCATGGCCGTGGCAAAAGCGCGCGACACATACTCAGGAATGCGCTCAGCGTCGTCGATGCGCTCAACCCGCTTGGCCATTCCTTTGGTATTGGGCCCAAAGAAACTGTTGTAGTCCACCTCCTGGAATGCCTCACGGTCGCGACAGTCCGAGCCCACATCACCCACAAACAACACCATCGGCGTGCTGTCCTGGAAGGCGGTGTGCACACCTATGGATGCATTGGTGGCGCCAGGGCCCCGGGTCACAAAGCACACGCCAGGCCTACCGCTGACTCGCGCCTGGGCGTCAGCCATATAGGCCGCCCCGCCCTCTTGCCGATTGATGACAAAACGGATTTTGTCTCGATGGGCATGAAAACCATCGAGCACAGCCAGATAACTTTCGCCAGGGACGCCAAAGGCATGGGTAATGCCCTGCTCGATCAGGCACTCGACCAACAAATGACCGGCCAGGGTTGGAATACTCATGAGGAAGCTCCTTGAGAATGTTGAGCTGTGGCCCGATGCAGGCTGCGGGACAAGGCCATGGACACCAGGCTACCGCCCAGGAGGAAAAGAGCCGCACCCGCCAAGGTGAAGCCATACCAGCCGCGATCCATCCAGAGGCCAAAGATCAGCGGCGAAGCAGCCGAACCCAAGTCAAGTCCTGCAAAGACCAGGCCATACACGCGTCCGGTCGCACCCACCGGGGTGGCTTGCTTGATCATCAGGTCACGGGCGGGTGCGCCCATCCCCAAGGCCAACGCCGTCAGTATGAGGGTGATGGGCGTGCCCCAGGGTCCCAGCACCGATGTGGCGCTGAGCCCCATCCAAAAGGCCGCCAGCCCCATGCACCAGGCCACCATCCGGTCAATCTGCCCGGGCCAACGGGCAGTGAGAAACCCGCCCAGAAAAGTGCCTGCTGCCGCCGTCAACAAATAGGCCGACAAAATCATGCTGGCGGAGGTCAAGGTCATGCCATGGACCTTGTTCAAAATGGTGACCAGAAAATTTTGCACGACCGAATAAGTCATGGTCATGCAAAAAAGAAAGACGAAACTCCAGACCACTGCCGGCTGACGCAGCAAATCCCAAAGGGTGTATGAACGAGAGAGGCTGGCCGATGTCCCAGGGGTTGTCACAGCCCCGGATAGCGATTTTGGTCGCGAATCAAGCCAAGGTCGCAGCCAGACACACAAGCCGCACAAAATCACATAAAGCAATGCCGCCACCAGATAGGCCCCGCGCCAATGCCACAGGGTGCTCAAACCAATCATGATCGGCGGGGCAAGCGACCAGCCCAGGGTACCTGAAACATTGTGAACGCTATA
>JBEBAJ010000091.1:0-8755 GCA_041158965.1 Pseudomonadota bacterium
GGCCGAATGGGATGCGGCCCATCGTCAACAGGTCGAGCGCTATCGCAGCCAGATGCCCAACCTCGATCTCAAGATGTTCGATACCCCGCAGGCCAAGTACTCGACCTTGGAGCGCATGTTGCAAGAGCGCGTGATTGCGGTGGCGGCACAAAAGCAGTTGATTGGCGTCAGTGACCAACGCCTGGCCAACTGGCTGCAGCAAGACCCCAATATTGCCAGTTTGCGCAAGCCCGATGGCAGCATAGATGTCGAGCGTTATCGACAACTGGCTGCCGCGCAGGGCTTGACCCCTGAAGGGCTGGAATCACGTTTGCGTCAAGATATGACGCAGCGCCAAGTGATCAATGGCGTCATCGAGTCCGCGATGTTCCCGCAGGTGGTGGCGGATCTGACCATTGCAGCCTTTTTTGAGCGGCGCGAGATTCAAATGGCGCGGTTTTCTACAGCCAATCACCGTGCCTCTCTCAAGCCCAGTCAGGAAGAACTGAAGGCTTACCTGGACAAACATTCAGCCCGCTACCAGTCGCCGCAAAAAGCCGACATTGAGTATGTGCTGCTTGATTTGGCATCGATAGAGAAAGACATCACTCTGCCAGAGGCCGATCTGCGCACCTATTTCGAACAGAACCAGCAAGCGCTGTCGGCCAAGGAGGAACGCCGCGCCAGCCACATTCTGATCAATGCCCCCAAAGGCATGACAGAGGCAGACCGCGCCAAGGCGCGTGAGAAGGCTCAGTCTTTGTTGGAGCAGATCAAAAAGCAGCCCAAACAATTCGCCGCCCTGGCACGCCAGCATTCGCAAGACCCGGGATCTGCCCCGCAAGGCGGCGACCTGGACTACTTTGCCCGGGGTGCGATGGTCAAACCTTTTGAAGACGCCGCGTTTGCCTTGTCTGTCGGCGGCATCAGCGATTTGGTCGAGTCGGAGTTTGGTTTTCACATCATTCAACTGACCGACATACGCAAACCCAAGGGGCAAACTTTCGAGCAGGCCCGCCCGAACCTGGAAAAAGAATTGCGTCGTCAGCAGGCCCAGCGCAAGTTTGCCGAGGCGGCAGAGCAGTTTTCCAACCTGGTTTATGAGCAATCCGACAGTTTTAAGCCGGTGGCCGAGCGTCTGAAACTCACAGTGCAGACCGTCACTGGCGTCACACCGCAGTCGCGCGGTCAGGCCCCCTGGGCCAACCCGCGTGTGCTGGCGGCTTTGTTCGGCCCTGAGTCGACCGAGCGCAAGCGCAACATCGATGCGATTGAAATTGGCCCCAGTCAGTTGTTGTCTGCCCGCCTCACGCAATACAGCCCGGCGCGTGCCCTGACCCTGGAGGAGGCTCAAGAGGCCATATCTCGCGATTGGGTGCAGGAGCGTGCCAGTGAATTGGCCCGCAAGCAAGGCGAAGAGGCTTTGAAGACCTGGAAAGAGCAACCCGGCCAGGCCAGGCTGGAGGCCGCCACCACGGTGTCTCGCGACAGGCCAGGGCAGGTGCCGCCTGCCGTCATCTCTGCCGCCATGCGAGCCCCTGCCAGCACCTTGCCCGCTTGGGTGGGTGTGGATTTGGGCGATCAGGGCTATGCGGTGGTCAAAATCAACCAGGTTCTGCCCGCCTCGAACACCGAGCCACGCCAGGCCGAGCGGGCTCAATTGGCCCAGGCCAGCGCCCAAGCCCAGGCCTTGGCCTATCTGGAAAGCCTCAAGTCACGACTGAAGGCCCGCATCACGGTCGCCAAGCCCGAAGGTGCTTGAGGTCGGCTCACGCTATAATGCTCATCTTTGGTGGCTGTAGCTCAGTTGGTAGAGTCCCAGATTGTGATTCTGGTTGTCGTGGGTTCGAGTCCCATCAGTCACCCCATATAAGCCAAAAGCCCCTGACTCAACCCAGGGGCTTTTTTTATGTCTCCGGCCTTTTGGGTAGGAACGTTCACTGCACCCGTTTGGACAGGCGATGTTCAGTTCACCCCATGCACCGCCAGCCACATTCTCATGCGCTGCGCCGCCAACTCGGGGTCGGTGAGCAGATTCGCCCGATCAGCCAGTCTGAACAGTTCGCACAGGTGGGGCAAAGAGCGCGTGCTTTGCTGTCCGCCCACCATCGCAAAATGCGACTGGTGCCCGTTGAGCCAGGCCATGAACACGACCCCGGTTTTGTAAAAACGCGTGGGCGCTTGGAAGATGTGGCGCGACAAGGGCACTGTGGGCGCCAAAATGGCATGAAATGCATCTGTGTGGCCACTGGCCAACTCTGACAAGGCGGCGCTCGCCGCCGGTGCGATGGCGTCAAAGATACCGAGCAAGGCGTCGCTGTGGCGATGTACTTCTTGCTCGCCCTGGCCATCGCCCGCGATCAGCTCGGCGTAATTGAAGTCGTCACCGGTGTACATGCGCACCCCGGCGGGCAGTTGCCGGCGCAATGAGATTTCACGGTTTTTGTCCAGCAAGGAAATTTTGATGCCGTCGACCTTGTTAGTGTGGCTGCGCATCACATCGAGAGTCACATGTGCGGCTTTGTCCAAATCGGTGTGGCCCCAATAGCCCGCCAGTTGGGGGTCGAACATATCGCCCAGCCAATGCAAGATGACGGGTTCACGCACCTGGCTCAGGATGTGGTCGTAAACCTTTTCATAGTCGCCCGGCCCGCGCGCGACTTTGACCAATGCCCGGCTTGCCATGACGATCAGTCGGCCATTCATCGCCTCTATCGCCTCGATTTGCTCGTCATAGGCCCGGATCACCTGATCCAGCGTGCGCACTTCCTCCAAGTCGAGGTGATCGGTGCCGCAACCGCTGGCCACCAGCGCGCCAGGCACACCCCGGGCTTCGGCCAGGGTGCGACGGATCAATTCGCGCGAGGTGGGCCAATCCATGCCCATGCCCCGCTGGGCCGTGTCCATGGCCTCAGCCACGCCCAAGCCCAATGACCACAAGTGGTGGCGGTAGGCCAAGGTGGCGTCCCAGTCGAGGGCAGCGCTCAACCAGGGGTCTTGGCCAGAGCGAGCATCGGCCACCACATGCGCGGCCGAGTAGGCGATGCGATTGAACGGGTGCCTGGCCTTGGGTGGGGACAATGGGCGCCCCTGCATGGCATAGGGAGCCGATTGGCCTTGGGTGTCTAGCAGCGTGAGGGTGGTCATCTGATGCCCCTTCAGGCCAATTTGGCCGCTTTTTTAATCAGGGTCAACTTCGCCATTTGGGGCGATTTTTTGTAATGGGGGTCCAGCGGAAAGCAGCCCGAAATCATGCCGTTGCGAGGTGCGGTGGTGCAATCGCTGAAGGTGCGGCATAAGCGTTTGCGCTGCAAGGGACGCCCTGCCAATACATCGGCGGCCATCTCGGGGTAAGACAGCATCATGCGGCCCAGGCCGACCATATCGGTCCAGCCCGCGCGCACCACCGCTTGGGCGACATAGGGCAAAAATTCTTGTAAATAGGTGTAGCCGCTGCCGACAAAGCCCAGACTGGGGAACAAGGCCTTGAGGTCGCGCACCAACTCCAGGTGGCGCATCACACCCACCAGCGGGTCTTCCGGGGGCTGGTAGCCATCGGAGGGCGGGTACAGGGCAGGGCGGGTGACGTGCGGCGTGTAATAGGGGCTGCCAATGGTGATGTTCACCATCGGGATCTTCAGTTGTGTCAAAACCTGCAAAAACTCAGCGGTTTCCTCGATGCGAATTTGCTCGGGGTTTTCTTCATCCATGCCAAAGCCGTAGCGGTAGGGTCGGGCGAACGAGGCATCCACGGGTACGCCGGGGCCCAAGGTCTCGGCGTCAGACTGCTCGGGGTCAGGCTTATAGGGCAAAAAGTCAACCGCCGACAAGCGCACCCCAATTCCCAGGCCGGGGACCTCGGCACGGATGCCCGCCACCAACTCGCGCAAAAAGCGGGTGCGGTTCTCCATCGAGCCACCAAAGTCGCCAGAACGTGTTTTGGCTGATAAAAACTCGTGACCCAAATAGCCGTGACAGTGTTTGAGGTCGACAAACTGAAAACCCACTTGCCAGGCCTGTTTGGCAGCCACGACAAAATCGTCGATCAGTTGGCGGATGTCGCCGTCGCTCATGAGCACCAGGTTTTCTTTCGGGCCGAATTTGCCATCCAGCAATGGGTGGTGGTAGAGCACACGCGGCTCCATGCGGGCGTCGTCATTGGGCTTGCAAAAGCGCCCCGAGTGGGTCAGCTGTAAGCCGATCACCAAGCCGTTGTCGCTGCCCATGGCCTCCCGGTGCGCGTCGACCAAGGTTTGACGCAGCTGGCCCAGGGCGGTCAGATTGGCGGGGTTAATGACCAACTGGCGCGGGTTGGCGCGGCCATCGTGACGTACCGCCACGGCTTCACCGCCCCAGATCATTTTGGCGCCCGACAGGCCAAAGTGCCGCCAGCGGCGCTGGGTGTGCTCGCTGGGGCTGCCGTCGGCGTGCCCGTCCCAGCCCTCCATGGGGTGAACGGCATAGCGGTTACCTACCGTGAAGTCACCCAGTTTCAAGGGCTGTGACATGACCGAGCCTGGGCCGGACTCGAGTGTTTCGTCGCAAGGCATGGCCAGGCCCAGGCGTTGCAGGTTATCTTTGAAGCCGGCAGGGCTGACCAGCGATTTCACTTTTACAAAATCACCAAATTTCATGGGGGGCCTGAGTGTCGATTCAATAAAAACGGTTGGGCTGCAAAAAGAAGCCCAATACCCGGTTGCCGTTGCGGGCGGGATCGGTGTGGTCGGCTTGTGTACCAGGGTTGTGCATGCCCATGGCTGAATCCTTTTTGCCCGGGGATCTTTTTGAGAATGATCATAACCAGTTGGTTACTTGTCTGGCTAGGGGTCAACCCGAGCGGCAAGAATAAGTTGAGGAAGGTCTACAAAAGTCGTTGCGCGCGAGTTTCGCTGAGTTTTCTTAAACATGGTTTGGGGTATATCTCTATTCGCAATAAGTAACCATACGGTTACGATGAATTGCACTCATCCATTTGCATTGATTCCAAGCAGACCCATATGAACAGCGACCAGTCATCGGTTCGAGACCCTGAAAAAAGTCGGACCCGGATATTACAGGCGGCGCGTGTGGAGTTCGCGCGCCATGGGCTGGGTGGTGCGCGCGTCGATCAGATTGCCAAGTCGGCGGGCATCAATAAGCGCATGCTTTACCATTATTTCGGCAATAAAGACGACTTGTTCTCAGCCGTGCTGGAGGCCAATTACGCCCATAAGCGAGACTCTGAAAGGGCGCTTGCTCTGGAGCAAGAAAGCCCGCCTGATGCAATAAGAAAATTGGTGGCGCTGACTTGGAACTATTACTTGGATCACCCTGAGTTTCTCACCCTGCTCAATAGTGCCAACTTGCATCAAGCCAAACATTTGAAACGATCCAAGGAGATTCGCAAGATGCATGCGCCTTTTGTGGCGATGCTGAAAGACATTCTCGACAAAGGGGTGGCCCAAAAGGTGTTCAGGCCAGGCGTAGACCCGGTTCAGCTCTACATCAGCATCGCCGGCCTGTCTTCTTTTTACCTCTCCAATCAACACACCCTGTCCGTTATTTTCAACCGCAAGCTGCTGGCGCCGACGGCGCGGGCCGAGCGATTGCGGCACATGACCGAAGTGATTTTGTCTTACCTGAGAAAATAAGCCCATGACATGGCGCCCACAGATGACGGATGAATGTCACCTGCAAGAGGTCATGAACCGGCCCTCTGAAACACTGATGCGCGAGTGGTGGCGCATTCGCAAGGGAGCATTGCTTTGGGTGCCGGGGCCACCTGGAATCGTATTTGCGAAGGCATGTTGTCCATCGCTTCCCTAGGTCATGTGTTTAGTCAGTGCCATTTTCTGAAACGTTTCATTGAGTTCAATATGCATCCGACACAGATTTTTGATTTTTCCGACCAGGTGGTCGCCATTACAGGTGCCGCCCGAGGCATCGGCTTGGCGACCGCCCGTGCCTATGCCTTGGCTGGGGCGCATGTGGCCTTGCTCGATATAGAGGGCGAGGCCGCGCAGTCTGCGGCCAGTGAAATCGCCGCCGAGTGCGCGGCGACTGGGCGCCGCATCGAAGGCTTGGAGGTCGATGTCACACAGCCCGCGAGTGTGACGCATGCCATTGATGAGGTGGCCGCTTGGCAGGGGCGGCTTGATGTATTGGTCAACAATGCCGGTGTGGCGTTGCGGCGCCCCACCCTGGAATTGAGCCTGGATGACTGGAACCGCGTGATTCAGGTGAACCTGACCGGTGTGTTTTTATGTGCCCAGGCTGCAGGCCGTCACATGGTGCCCGCGCGCAAGGGGTGTATCGTGAATACAGCCTCCATCATGGGGCTGTCGGGGGGTGGTTTGTACCCCAATATTTCTTACCAATCGACCAAGGGCGCCGTGGTCAACCTGACGCGTGCGCTGGCGGTCGAGTGGGCACCCCATCAGGTGCGTGTGAACGCTGTGGCACCCACCTGGGTGCGCACCGATTTCATCCGCCCCCTGTTATCGCAGCCGGAATTGGTGGCACGCATCGAGGGCATGACCCCATTGGGTCGGCTGGCAGAGGCAGAGGACATCGTGGCCGCGATTCTGTATCTGAGCAGCCAGGCGGCCTCGATGGTCACGGGCCACACCCTGCCGGTCGATGGTGGCTTTTTGGCGCAATAAAAGCCTCACAGGGTCAGTTGACCAGCACCAATTTGCCCATGACGGCGCGCGAGCCCATGCGGGCATAGGCCTGTCGCAGGTCTTGCATGGGCATGGTGCAATCAATGACGGGTTTGATTTGGCCCTGGGCGTACCATTGCACCAACTCTTTCATCATCCGGGCATTGGCTTCGGGCTCGCGGCGTGAAAAGTCACCCCAAAATACACCCACCAGCGATGCCCCCTTGAGCAAGGCCAGATTCAGTGGCAATGAGGGGATGGGGCCTGAGGCAAAGCCGACCACCAGATAACGGCCACGCCAGGCGATGGAGCGAAATGCCGGTTCGGCGAAGTCGCCCCCCACCGGGTCATAGATCACATCCGGGCCTTTGCCGGCGGTCAGGGCCTTGATTTGCTCGCGCAGAGGTTCGCGGGTGTAATCGATGGTGGCATCGGCGCCCAACTGTTTGCAAAGTGCACATTTTTCGGGGGTGGACGCGGCAGCGATGACCTTGGCGCCAGCGGCTTTGGCGATTTGGATGGCGGCAGTACCTACTCCGCCCGCAGCACCCAGCACCAGCACTGTTTCACCGGCCCGAAGTTGCGCACGGTCGATCAGGGCGTGATGCGAGGTGGCGTAAATCATGATGAAGGCGGCGGCATCCACGGCAGGGAAGTCATCAGGCAGTGGCAGGCACAAGCGGGCAGGTGCCAGAGCGTGGGTGCCAAACCCCCCGGTGCCTGGCAGACAGGCGACCCGCTGGCCGACCCTCAGGCCGGTGACCCCGGAGCCCAGGGCTTCGATGACTCCGGCAAATTCAGAGCCGGGTACAAAGGGCAGCGGGGGCTTCATCTGGTATTTGTTCTGGACGATCAGAAGGTCGGGGAAATTCAGGCTGGCTGCTTCGATCCGGATGAGCACCTGATCCGGCCCGGGTTGCGGGGTCGGGCACTCTTTCCAGTTCAGGGCGTCCACGCCAATGGGGTTTTCACAGAGCCAAGCGTGCATATGGGGTCTCCTTGGTCTGGCATCATAATCCGAGAAATTGAACGGGTCGCTTCTTCGGTGCCGCCTGTGCTTCAGAGGCGACCTACAATGAGCCTACACACGAGGCGATATGAATATACTGATTTGCAATGACGATGGTTATCAGGCTCCCGGGATCGAGGCGCTGTATGAAGCCCTCAGCGACTTGGGGCGGGTTGAGGTGGTGGCCCCCGAGCACAATAACAGTGCCAAGTCCAATGCGCTCACATTACATTCGCCCCTTTATGTTCATCGGGCCGCCAACGGGTTTCGTTATGTGAATGGCACCCCCGCAGATTGCGTGCACATTGCGCTCACTGGGCTGCTGGATTGGCGCCCCGATCTGGTGGTATCTGGCATCAATAACGGCGCCAATATGGGCGATGACACCATTTACTCGGGCACAGTCGGCGCCGCCATGGAGGGTTATCTCATGGGCATTCCCGCCATGGCCTTTTCCCAGACCGAAAGAGGATGGCGCCATTTGGATGTGGCGGCGAAGCAAGCCCGCCAACTGGTGGATCGTGTGCGGGATCTCAGCCTGATCGACGGCCCTGCTTTTTTGCTCAATGTCAATATTCCCTGCCTGCCCGCTGATCAGCTCAAGTCGATACAGGTCTGCCGCTTGGGTCGTCGTCATTCGGCTGAGCGCGTCATCACCCAAGAGAACCCGCGTGGCGACACCATGTACTGGATAGGCAGTGCCGGTGCGGCCAAAGACGATGCCGAAGGCACCGACTTTCATGCCACTTTCCAGGGCCATGTGTCGTTGACCCCCTTGATGGTCGATCTGACCGATCGGGTGGACATGGTGCGATGGCAAACCATGCAATCCAGACTGGCATGAAGCAACGGCCCGCTTTTCCAGCCCGGCTTGACCTCAAGCCTGCCCCTGGGGCAGCTCCGCCACAGCTCGGGCGCAACACGACGACTTTGCCCCCTGTGCAGGGCTTGGGCATGGACTCGCAAGCGGTGCGATCACGCATGGTTCAGCGCCTGATGGAGGAAGGCAATCAAGACGAGATGGTCCTCGCGGCCATGGCTCGCATCGAGCGCCATCGTTTTGTCGATACCGGTGTGGTCAACCAGGCCTATGAAGCCACCAGCCTGCCCATCGGTTTGGGGCAGA
>JBEBAJ010000092.1:0-9720 GCA_041158965.1 Pseudomonadota bacterium
GTGGTCAACCATCAATCGACCGCAAAAATTTTGTCATTGTTGCAAGCCCAACCCAGCCTCGATTTACCCTACGACCTGTACTTGAGGCAGTTATTCCGGCAGGGCGCACTGCAAGGCTATTGCGTCTTCCCCTTCGCCACCTCTTTATCAGGGGAGTCGGAGAGCTCTCAGGTGCAAGCGACGGGACATGTGGCCGATCTGGTTTGGAACACGTTCCGGAAAATGATTTGGCAAGACGCCACCCGTGATCAATACCTCGACGGTCTCAAGGCGATCCAGGCCAATGTGCTGGATGACCGCAGTCAGGATTTTGGTTTGCTGCTCTCAGCCTATCTGTCTGAGCGCTTTGTCCCGAAGTGAGCTATGCCCGTCTTGGCGGGCCTGTGCGACATAGGGAAGCTCTGCAAAACTCGCTGCGTGCAAGTTTCGCCCAAAATCGGGATGCCATGCAAGGCGGATTTCGAAGCAGATATCCGAAGATATCTGCATGAAGTCCAACGAAGCAGGTCGCCCGAGTTTGGGATGAAACGACGCATGGGGTTTTGCAGAGCTTCCCTAGACATCACCAAACCGAAAAAATTGAATACCATTTAATTTATATTATAATATAAATCGTTACTTTGTTTTCAATTTGAAGGATCATCAAATGTCGCAACTTGCATCGGGCACCATCACCCTGCAACTCCCTCTCGAAGATGTCTATCAAATGGCCTGCGCGCATATGAGCAAAGGGCAAATTGAAACGGCCGAACCTTTGTTCATCTCGCTCCTCAGAGAGAGACCCGACGAGCCCCGTTTTCTGGGCATGTTGGGGGCCCTTCGCATTCAGCAAGGCCTCAATCAAGAGGCCGCTGCGCTTTGTCAGCAAGCCCATCTGAGCGACCCGGCCTCGCCATTGCACGGGACCAATCTGGCCTCTGCCTTGTTTGCCCTGAATCGCGCGCAAGAAGCCATCGATCTGTTGCGCACCGTCTGTAAAGACCACCCCCGTCATCCGATGGCTCACTACAACTTGGGTAATTTCCTGCGCGATATAGACCCGGAACAGTCGGTGGCTGCTTATCTGAAAGTTTTAGAGATAGACCCTCAACATCTGAATGCCATGAACAATATGGGCACGGTGCTTCTGGGCCTGGGCCGTTACGACGAAGCGGATGAGCTATTTAAAAAGGTCATGGCCCTCGATGCAGAAAACGCCAGCGCGGCGGGCAACAAGGCCCTTTTGGCCGCCACCAAAGGAGATCACAAGTCTGCCATCGAACTTTATAACCGCGTGCCGCCCTCTGGTGACTCCATGTTGGCTGCGGGCGTGCGCTTCAATCAGTCGATGTCGCTGATTCGGGTTGGCCGTTATGAGGAGGCCTTTCCACTTTACGAGTGGCGCTGGCAAGGCAGTTCCACTTTGTATAACGGGTATCGGTTCACGACCGAACGCCAATGGCGAGGCGAAGCCCTCAAGGGCAAACGCCTGCTGGTTTGGGGCGAACAGGGCTTTGGAGACACCTTACAGTTTGTGCGCTATTTGCCCTTGGTGGCCGCCCTTCATCCCGCCCGCCTGACCTTGGCGGTCCACCCTGCTGTGTTGCGCTTGTTTCAAAATAGCCTGCCCATGGTCGAGGTGATCGATCGCCAAAACATGCCCCAGAACTTGGGCGATGTCTGGGACTACCACTGCCCGGTCATGAGCCTGGCCTTGGCGCTGGCACACCCGCAACCCGTGCGCAAAAGCGAAGTGCCGCGCCAGACCCCCTATTTGCACGCCGATCAGGCCGAGGTGCAACAGTGGGAGCAACGTTTGGCCCTCATCGAGCCCCAACGGCCACTGCGTGTCGGTTTGTCCTGGCGAGTGGGCCAGGAAGAAATCGCAGGGCGAAGCTTTAAGTTAGATCAAACAAGGCCACTGATGAAACTGCCAGGGGTCCGCTTTTACCGGCTGACCCGATCAGAGTCCAATCGCCCCACCGACCCCACGCCTGCCGGCTTGAACCTGGTCGACCTGAGCGCCGATATGCATGACTTTGCAGCCACCGCCGCCTTCATGAAATGCCTCGACCTGGTGATCAGCGTGGACACTGCCGTGTTGCATCTCGCCGGGGCACTGGGCTTGCCCACACTGGGGGTATTTCAACCCCATGGCGGCAATTTCTTTGACATCGGCGAGGGTGAGCAAACCTGGTACCCCACCGTAACGGTGTGGCGTCAATCCGAAATGGGCGATTGGGAAGGATTGTTTGAGCGGGTGGCCCAGCGCTTGCTCGAAATGGCTTCACCCCCCCAAACAAGATCCCCTGCGAAGACCAAAAACGCAAAACGATCGAGCGCCCCCAAAACAAGTGCTGCCCAGGCCTGAAACGCAGACATTGAATGGTCGCGGCCCAGGCCGCGACTGTGCCGCTTTGCCTGGCCTCTTGGGCGGGTGGCTCGGGCCGATCAGACCGTCACGTCTTTGGCCGTTTCGGCGTACTCGGCGATCTGGTCAAAATTCATGTACTTGTAGACGCTGGCGGCATCTTTATTGATAATGCCGACGGCCTCTTGGTACTCGGCCAAGGTTGGAATACGACCCAACTTGGAGCAGACCGCCGCCAATTCCGCCGAAGTCAGGAACACATTGGTGTTTTTACCCAGTCGATTGGGGAAGTTACGGGTCGAGGTCGAAACCACGGTCGCACCTTCGCGCACCTGGGCCTGATTGCCCATGCACAGAGAGCAACCGGGCATTTCAGTGCGGGCTCCGGCGGCTCCAAAGGTGGCGTAGTGGCCCTCTTTGATGAGTTCGCTTTCATCCATTTTGGTGGGTGGCGCGACCCACAGCTTGACCGGGATGTCGCGCGCACCGCCCAGCACCTTCGACGCAGCACGGAAGTGGCCAATATTGGTCATGCAAGAACCGATGAAAGCTTCGTCGATATGGGTACCAGCGACCTCGGACATGAACTTGGCGTCATCAGGATCGTTGGGGCAGCAAACAATGGGTTCTTTGATTTGGGCCAGGTCGATTTCAATGACGGCGGCATACTCGGCGTCTTTGTCGGCTTCGAGCAAGTTGGGCTTGGCCAACCAGGCCTCAACGGCCTTGATGCGGCGCTCCAGCGTGCGCTTATCCAGATACCCATTGGCAATCATGTTCTTCATGAGCACCACATTGGATTGCAGGTACTCGATGACGGGCTCTTTGTTGAGTTTGATCGTGCACCCTGCAGCCGAACGCTCGGCGCTGGCGTCAGACAACTCAAACGCCTGCTCGACTTTCAGGTCTGGCAAACCTTCGATTTCCAGAATGCGACCGGAAAACACGTTTTTCTTGCCCTTTTTCTCGACAGTGAGCAAGCCTGCCTTGATGGCATACAAAGGAATGGCATGCACCAAGTCACGCAGGGTAACGCCCGGCTGCATCTGCCCCTTGAAACGGACCAGCACCGACTCGGGCATGTCCAGCGGCATGACGCCGGTGGCGGCACCAAAGGCCACCAAGCCCGAGCCCGCCGGGAAGGAGATGCCGATGGGGAAGCGGGTGTGGCTGTCGCCACCCGTGCCGACGGTGTCGGGCAAGAGCAGGCGGTTGAGCCAGGAGTGGATCACACCGTCGCCAGGGCGCAGGGACACGCCGCCACGATTGCTGATGAAGGCGGGCAACTCGCGGTGCATTTTGACATCGACAGCCTTGGGGTAAGCCGCCGTGTGGCAGAAAGACTGCATGACCAGGTCGGCAGAAAAACCCAGACAGGCCAGGTCTTTTAACTCGTCGCGGGTCATGGGACCGGTCGTGTCCTGGCTGCCCACGGTGGTCATCTTGGGCTCGCAGTAGGTCCCCGGGCGGATGCCCTTGCCTTCAGGCAAGCCGCAGGCACGACCCACCATTTTTTGTGCCAGGGTATAGCCTTTGCCACTGTCTTTGGGTGGTAGGGGCAGGCGGAACACGGTGGCAGCGGGCAAGCCCAAAAACTCGCGCGCCTTGCCGGTGAGTGAACGGCCAATGATGAGATTGATGCGGCCACCGGCTCGCACTTCATCCAGCAACACATCGCTTTTAAGTTGGAACTCGGCCACGGTATTGCCGTTTTTGATGACTTTGCCGTCATAGGGCAAGACCTCAATGACGTCGCCCATTTCCAGCTTGCTGACGTCCACTTCAATCGGCAAAGAGCCCGAGTCTTCCTGGGTGTTGAAAAAGATGGGGGCAATCTTGCCACCCAGAGTAACCCCGCCAAAACGCTTATTGGGTACAAAGGGAATGTCCTGCCCGGTGGCCCAGATCACGCTGTTGGTGGCCGATTTTCGCGAAGAACCGGTGCCCACCACGTCGCCCACATAGGCCACCAGATGGCCTTTTTTCTTCAGGTCTTCGATGAACTGGATCGGGCCGCGCACACCGTCTTGCTCGGGCTTGAAAACCGCATCGGGACGGGTGTTCTTCAACATGGCCAAGTAGTGCATGGGGATGTCGGGGCGGCTCCAGGCGTCGGGCGCAGGCGACAAGTCATCGGTGTTGGTTTCACCGGGCACCTTGAACACAGTGACAGAGATGCTCTTGGGCACTTCGGGACGGCTGGTGAACCACTCGGCGTCGGCCCAGCTTTGTATGACCTCTTTGGCCTTGGCGTTGCCTGCCTTGGCTTTTTCGGCGACATCATGAAATGCATCGAACATGAGCAGGGTCTTTTTCAAGCCCTCGGCGGCCACGGCAGCGACGTCTTTGTCGTCGAGCAGGTCGATCAGGGGCTTGACGTTGTAGCCCCCGACCATGGTGCCCAGCAGCTCAGTGGCCTTGGCCTTCGAGACCAGGGCGACGGCCATGTCACCATGCGCCACGGCAGCCAAAAAAGAGGCTTTGACCTTGGCCGCATCGTCCACGCCGGGGGGCACGCGGTGGGTGAGTAAATCGAGCAAGAAAGCCTCTTCGCCTTTGGGCGGGTTTTTGATCAGTTCGATCAGTTCGGCAACCTGCTTGGCATCAATGGGCAGGGGGGGGATGCCGAGCGCGGCGCGTTCGGCCACATGGTCACGGTAGGCTTTCAACATTTGGGGCTCCTGAGAGAGAGAAAGTGAAGTTATTTTTGGGCCAAACCATTGCCGGGCAATGGCTCTAGCAGGCTGGGGGGTGGGGCCAGTTTTTGGGCTTGCGCCACTTGTATTTGGGCCGGGCTTTGACAGACATCGGCCATGCGTTGTCCCAACTGGCTGTTCATCAACATGGACTTATCGGAAAGTTGTATCCACACCGCGCCTTTGACGGGGTCTTCAAGGCGGATGGCTCCGGTGGCTGAACGGACCGGGGTCAGGTGATAGATATGGTTTTTGAGGAACAGGTTAAAGCGGCCTGCCTCATGCGCATCGTGCAGCAGCGTCACGGTTTGCCCCAATTCACACGGGATTTTGCCCGTATGAATTTGATCGGCAATGGCCTGCAACTCGGGCGTCAAAGGTGGGCGGGGCTCTGATGCGGCGACAGCAGTTGCAGGAGAGGCCGCTTCAGCCGCCTTTTTCGGCTTTTGCTTGACGGGTTTTTTCGACTTGGTCTCGATCTGTGTCGAGCTGCCGACAGACTGGGCCGAAGCCCAACCCGCGCTCAAGGCGACAGTCAATGTCAATGCAATGGGAATCAGGCGCATGGCATTTTCTCCTGTGAATGAAAGTATTTTCTCACTTCGGAGGGCAACTGCCTACCCGTGTCATGCGCGCGTTCCAGCAACTGCCAATAAAAGCGGTAGCTGGCACGGTCGTGCAATTGACCCGCATGGCTGATCGGGGCCCAATCGACCGCATCGGCAGCCAAAATGATTTGGCTGGCGGTCTCAATGTCACGGGCGTCCGGGGCCAGGGCATCGAGGATCGGGCGGATTTGCGCCGGATGAATGCTCCACATGCGTGTGAAGCCAAACTCGCGCGAAGCGCGTCGAGCCGCCAAGCGCATCGCTTGTGCGTCAGAGAATTCGGTGATGACGCTGTGCGAGGGCACTTTGCCGTGGGCATGACAGGCGCTGGCAATCTCCAGTTTGGCCCGCACCACCAATGGGTGGGTGAATTGGCCTTGCACGCCCAACCCCTCGGAGGGGATGGCCCCGCCATGGGCCGAGACAAAGTCCATAAGCCCGAAACTCATCGACTGCACACGCGGGTGCGCCGCAATGTCAAACGCGCGATGAACCGCACCGGGCGATTCGAGCAATACCTGCAAGGGCAAGCCTTTGGCGCCAGCGGCATCGACGGCAGCAGCAGCCACATCGACATCGGCCACGGTCTCCACCTTGGGCACCATGATGTGCGTGAGGCGCGAACCCGCTCGCCCCGCAATGGTGGCGATATCGGCCTGAAAACACGGATGATCGACGGGATGCACCCGCACACCCACTCGGGACCCCGGCGACGCAGACAGCGCCAAAGACACGACCAACTCGGCGTGGTCGGCTTCACCACCGACTGGGGCGCCATCTTCACAGTCAAGGGTGACATCAAACACGCAGGCGCCAAATTCCTGGGTCATCTCGGCTTGCAATTGCAGGCTTTTGCGCATGCGAACTTCAACGCCGCTGTAATGGTCACAGACCGGCAGGTGAACCCCACCGGCCTGCGCATCCAGCAACACCTCACGCGGGTGTTTTTTGCCGGATGTCAAATGTTGGGTCATGCCGGGTCTCAGAGCAGATGCGCGACGCCAGCCTGTTCGTCTTGCAATTCTTTCAGGGTCTTGTGGATACAAGCCTGACTGAACGCGTCGATGGGCAGGCCTTCAATCACGGTGTACTCGCCGTTGGCACAGGTGACAGGGAAGCCAAACATGACTTCTTTGGGAATGCCATACCAGCCCTGCGAAGGGATGCCCATGGTGACCCACTTGCCGTGGGTGCCCAGGGCCCAGTCGCGCATGTGGTCGATGGCGGCATTGGCGGCAGATGCGGCTGAGGACAGGCCACGGGCTTCAATGATGGCGGCGCCGCGCTTGCCCACGGTGGGCAGGAACACGGTTTCGTTCCAAACCTGGTCATTGATCATGTCTTTGACCGACTGACCGCCGATGGTGGCAAAGCGGTAATCGGCGTACATGGTGGGCGAATGGTTGCCCCAGACGCACAGTTTTTCGATGTCGGCCACGGCCTTGCCGGTCTTGGCGGCGATTTGGCTGGCAGCGCGGTTGTGGTCAAGGCGCAGCATGGCGGTGAAGTTTTTGGGGTTCAGATCTGGGGCCGACTTCATGGCGATATAGGCGTTGGTGTTGGCGGGGTTGCCCACCACCAGAACTTTCACGTTGCGGCTGGCCGCTGCGTTCAATGCCTTGCCCTGTGCGGTGAAAATCTGGGCGTTGGCAGCCAGCAAATCAGCCCGCTCCATGCCGGGGCCACGCGGACGGGCCCCCACCAGCAGGGCATAGTCGGTGTCTTTGAAGGCGGTGTTGGCGTCAGAGTGGGCTTCCATGCCCGCCAAGAGGGGAAAAGCGCAGTCTTCCAACTCCATCATCACGCCTTTGAGGGCCTTTTGGGCTTTTTCGTCAGGAATTTCCAGCAATTGCAGGATGACGGGCTGGTCTTTGCCGAGCATTTCGCCCGAGGCGATGCGAAACAGCAGTGCGTAACCGATTTGTCCCGCGGCACCAGTGACAGCGACGCGAACGGGTTTTTTGCTCATGAGAAACCTCCAATATCGATGGGAATGAAATGACAGACTCGGGTGCCGGCTGGGGCCAGCTTGTCCCGAAGTTTACCCTCGAAAACCCTGACACCGACCCTCTTATGTCTTATAGAAGATATGATAGCGGCTTGACGGTGACCTGACATCCCCGGGTGACCGAATCTGAATCACCGCCATGCCTGCCCCCCTCCTTCAGAACGACCCTGCCCCCACTGGCCCCGCCGGTGAGGCTCTGGCTTCTTCGGGTGTGCCCGCATTCAGCCCCTTGTATCAGCAAATCAAGGGCTTGATTTTGGAAAGCCTGAAGTCGGGCGAATGGAAGCCGGGCGAGGTCATCCCGAGTGAAATCGAGCTGGCAGGCCGTTTTCGGGTCAGCCAAGGCACGGTGCGCAAGGCCATAGACGAACTGGCGGCAGAAAACCTGCTGATGCGCCGACAGGGCAAAGGCACTTTTGTGGCCACCCATGCCGAACAGCAGGTTCAGTACCGTTTTTTGCGCCTGATGCCTGATCTGGGCCATGAACATCTCTCCGGTCAGTCCGAGCGTCGCATCATCGACTGCCGCCGTACCCGAGCCAGTGCCGAAATCGCCCGCCTTCTGGGTTTGCGCTCTGGCGATGCCGTGGTGCAGGTGCGCAGGGTACTGGCGTTTGGCGGACAAGCCACCATTTTGGAAGACATCTGGCTGCCTGGCGCCGCCTTCAAGGGCCTGACCCTTGAACGCCTGCAAGACTGGCGTGGCCCGATGTACGCCATGTTCGAGTCGGAATTTGGCGTGCGCATGGTGCGTGCCCAAGAGCAAATTCGGGCCGTGCTCCCCGATGAGCACCAATCGCGCTGGCTCGCCCTTGACGCCCCCACCCCTTTGCTCAGCGTTGAGCGCGTGGCTTACACCTACAACGATGCCCCGATGGAAGTCCGGCGTGGCCTGTACCGAACTGACCGCCATCACTACTTCAACACCCTGAATTGACCATGAAAGAATACTTAAGGAAGCTCTGCAAAACTCGCTGCGTGCAAGTTTCGCCCAAAATCGGGATGCCATGCAAGGCGGATTTCGAAGCAGATATCCGAAGATATCTGCAAGAAGTCCAACAGCAACTCCATACGACCGACACATGAAATCTTGCTGTCAGATAACGGCGTTCAAATAGAATCCCTGCGCCACGACCGTCCAATGGCCCGTCTTGAGCCCTCGTCCCAAGAAAGCACCTCACATGTCAGACACGACCCAAAAGAGACCTGAATTTCGCAACATCAATGCCTTTAAAGACCTGACCACCTACCGCTTGCCGGCGGCAGGCATCGTCTCCATCTTGCACCGCATCAGCGGGGCGCTGATGTTTCTCTTGTTGCCCTTCATCATTTGGCTCTTTGACACCTCGGTGTCGAGCGAGATTTCCTTCGCTCGCTTCAAAGCCGCCTTCAATATCGGCATTGGCTTTGTGCCCGGTTGGTTTTTGAAATTGGTGGCACTGGCCCTGATCTGGGCCTATTTGCACCACCTGATCGCCGGTTTGCGCCACCTCTACATGGACGCGCACCATGCGGTGAGCAAAGAATTCGGCAAGTCGTCTGCCGTTCTGACTCTGGCCCTGAGCATCGCCCTGACGGTGGTGTTGGGCGCCAAGTTGTTTGGCCTTTACTGATTGAACAAGGGAGTACAAACATGTCTGTGAATTACGGCGCAAAACGCATCGTGGTCGGTGCCCACTACGGCCTGCGCGACTGGTTGGCCCAAAGGGTCACTGCCGCCTTGCTGGTTCTTTTCACTGTGCTCGTGCTGGCGCAGCTGATGATGGGCCGGGGCGACATCGGCTACGACAAGTGGGCGGGCATATTTGCCGCCCAGTGGATGAAGGCCCTGACCTTCGCCGTGATCGTCGCGCTGATCTACCATGTCTGGATTGGCGTGCGCGACATCTGGATGGATTATGTCAAGCCTGTCGGCGTGCGTCTGGCACTGCAGGTGTTCACCATCGTTTGGCTGGTCGCCTGTGGCGGCTGGGCGATCCAAGTTCTCTGGAGGCTCTGATTCATGTTTTCTGCAAGCAATATCGCACGCCGCAAATTTGATGTGGTGATCGTCGGCGC
>JBEBAJ010000093.1:0-14634 GCA_041158965.1 Pseudomonadota bacterium
GATGACCAGGGTCTTGCCGTGAAATTTGCGAATGTAGGGCAGCGCCTGCGCCAGGATTTCGGCCTTGTCGCGGGCGTCGATGCGGGTTTGGGTGTCGGATTTCATGGGTATGGGGTTCTTTGCGTGCATTTTGCATCAAGACCGGGCCGCCCCGGACACCGGGGCGGCGCAAAGGCCGGATGGAGCAAGTCCCCCCTGAGAAAGACCCGCCCACGCATGATTTGGGGAAACTCTGCGAAACTTGCACGCAGCGAGTTTTGCAGACCTCCCCTAGTTAATATTAACATTACTATTTTCAGGCGATAGAAGATTTATAATGAATGTATATTTTGAATATATTTAAAAACGGGAGATCACCATGCCACGCATGACAGTTGCCAGTCAGTTGGAGAAAATACGGGCGGCCCGCGCGAAACTCGAGCGCGAAGAAAAGAAATTGCTCAGCCGCGGCCATGACAAGGCTTTGGGCCAAATTGTTCAAATCGCCCGCGATGCCGGTTTGAATATGGAACAAATTGCCGCCGCGATGGGCGGTAAAACCCGCGCCAAGTCGGCCAAAGCCGGCAAAGAGGGGGTCAAAACCGCCCGCAGATCGACGGCAGGACGCAAAGTGGCGCCCAAATACCGCGACCCCGCCAACCCGCAAAACACCTGGACGGGCCGTGGCCGCATGCCGCGTTGGGTGGCCGACCTGGAGGCCAAAGGCGAATTGGCCAAGGCGGCAATCTCGGCCTGAGATCCTCCTAACAGGCCGTTTTTAAATATTCACGCCAGGAACCGGCCTGGCTGTCTTTGGCCGCCAGGGTGGGGGGCTTGCCATTTAATTCGGCCAGGGGCCAAAGAATATTCAAATCCGGGTCGTTCCAGGCCAAGGAACGCTCTAATTTGGGGTACCAATATTCGGTGGTTTTGTATAAAAAATCAGCCGTTTCGGACAAGACCAGAAAACCGTGCGCAAAGCCCGGCGGCACCCACATCTGGAGCTGATTGTCGGCACTGAGGCGCTGTGACACCCAGCGTCCCAGGGTGGGTGAGCCCGGCCGCAGGTCGACCGCCACGTCAAACACCTCGCCCGCAGTGACACGCACCAGTTTGCCTTGCGGCTGTTCAACCTGATAGTGCAAACCCCGCAATACCCCGCGCGCCGAGCGGCTGTGATTATCTTGAACAAATACTTCATTTAAGCCGGTGACCTTTTGAAAATCACGCTGGTTAAAACTTTCCATGAAAAAACCGCGTTCATCGCCAAACACCTGGGGTTTTAAAACCAGCACATCGGGAATATCTGTTGAAATAAGTTGGTACGCCATTTTGAATATTCAAATGAGTTGCAGAAGATATTGGCCGTAAGCGTTTTTGGCCAAGGGCCGGGCGATTTTTTCCAGCTGGGCGGTGTCGATCCAGCCCGAGGAATAAGCGATTTCTTCCGGGCAGGCCACCATCAGGCCCTGGCGTTTTTGCAAGGTAGCGATGAAACTGGCGGCCTCTTGCAAACTGTCATGGGTGCCGGTGTCGAGCCAGGCGTAGCCACGCCCCATGATTTCGACATTCAGGGTATTTTGATTTAAATACAGGCGATTGAGGTCGGTGATTTCGAGCTCGCCCCGGGCGGAGGGTTTGATGTCGCGCGCCAAATCGCACACCAGCTGGTCATAAAAATAAAGCCCGGTGACGGCGTAATTGGATTTGGGTGTTTTGGGTTTTTCTTCGATCGACAAGGCCCTTTGCTGGGCGTCGAATTCGACCACCCCGTAACGCTCGGGGTCGTGGACATGGTAGGCAAAAACGGTGGCGCCCTGCTGCCGCTGGTCGGCCTGGCGCAGCTGACGCACGAGGTCGTGCCCGTAAAAAATATTGTCACCCAAGACCAGTGCGCTGGGGTGGCCAGCCAAAAAGTCGCGGCCGATCAGGAAGGCCTGCGCCAAGCCATCCGGGCTGGGTTGTACGGCGTACTGGAACTGCATGCCCCAGGCGCTGCCATCGCCCAGCAACTCGGCAAAACGCGGGGTGTCTTGCGGGGTCGAAATGATGAGCACCTCACGGATGCCTGCCAACATCAGTGTGCTGAGGGGGTAATAAATCATGGGCTTGTCGTAGACCGGCAGCAGCTGTTTGGATACCGCCTGAGTCACCGGGTAGAGCCGGGTGCCCGAGCCACCGGCCAGGATGATGCCTTTTCTGTGCATGGGGGGGAGTCCTTCTTAGAGCGGGGTTACAGATGATCGGGTGTGCAGCAAGGGCCGCCGGGTGTGGGCATGGGTGATGGCCAGGCCGAGGGCATCGGCGGCATCGGGGCCGGGCAAGCCGGGCAGACGCAAGAGCCGACGCACCATCTCTTGCACCTGCGCCTTGGCCGCCTTGCCGTGGCCTGCGACCGCCTGTTTCATTTGCAAGGCGGTGTACTCGTGCACCGTCAAACCGGCGTGCACCAGGGCACACAGGCACGCGCCTCGCGCCTGCCCCAATTTGAGGGTGGCTTGGGGGTTGACATTGACAAACACCACTTCGAGCGCGGCGACCTCGGGTTGATAGCGCTGTATGACTTCGCTGAGGCTGGAGAACAAGAGGCCGATGCGGGTGGGCAAATCGTCGCTGGGGGCGTCAGCGGTGCTGATGGTGCCGCTGGCCAGATAGGTGAGCTGGGTGCCCTGTGCTTCGATGAGCCCAAAGCCGGTGCGGCGCAATCCGGGGTCTACGCCCAACACCCGCATGGCTCACCAGGCCGGGGCCAGCTCGGCCAGGCCGCGCGGAGCCTGGCGGATGTCATCGAAGGTCACGATCTCATACGACTGGGGGCGGCTGAGCAATTCGCGCAGCAGCCGATTGTTCATGGCGTGACCTGAACGAAAGGCGCTGTAGGCCGCCAACAGGGGCTTGCCCAGGATATAGAGATCGCCCATGGCATCGAGGATTTTGTGTTTGACGAACTCGTCGTCATAGCGCAAGCCGTCGGCGTTGAGCACCTTGTAGTCGTCCATCACGATGGCGTTGTCGAGGCCACCGCCTAGCGCGAGGCCGTTGGCACGCATCATTTCGACGTCGCGGGTGAAGCCGAAGGTGCGGGCGCGGGCGATGTCGCGGGCATAGCGGCCACTGGCCATGTCAAAGCTGACCTGTTGCCCGGTGGCGTCTACCGCCGGGTGGCGAAAATCAATCTCGAAACTCAGCTTGAAGCCATGGTGCGGGTCTAAACGGGCCCACTTGCCTTGCTCGCCCTCGCCTTCGCGAACCTCGATGGGCTGGAGCACCCGCAAAAAACGCTTGGGGGCGTTTTGCAGCTCTATGCCTGCGCTTTGGATGAGGTAGACGAAGGAAGAGGCCGAGCCGTCAAGGATGGGGACTTCTTCCGCCGTGATGTCGATGTAGAGGTTATCGATGCCCAAGCCGGAGCAGGCCGACATGAGGTGCTCTATGGTGTGAACCTTGACCCCCTGGGCGCTGATGGTCGAGGCCAGCCGGGTGTCGGTGACGGCCAAGGCATTGACCGGGATGTCCACCGGGTGGCTGAGGTCCACACGGCGAAAGACGATGCCGGTGTCGGGCAGGGCCGGGCGCAGGGTCAACTCAACGCGTTGACCGCTGTGCAGGCCTACCCCGACGGCCTTGGTCAGCGATTGGATCGTTCTTTGTGGTAACACGACCCTATTTTATCGCTTTAGTCCGCCTGCTTGCGCAGGAAGGCCGGAATCTCCAGATCGTCCATGCCACCCGAGGACAGGGCGTCGACCTTGGCCGCCGCCTGGGTGCGGTTGTTGCGCCACACGCTGGGAACATCGAGGCCGCTGTAGTTGGGCTGCAAACCCTGGCCCAGAACCATGGGGGTGGCGGCCGGTGTGCCGACGGCAGGCTCTAACACCCCGATGGGGGCGTTGTCGGTGCCGGTGCGCACGACTTTGAGGGTCTGGGTGCCGCGCTGGGCATCGGTGCCCAGCAGGCCGGTGGCGACCACGGTGACGCGAATTTCGTCGTTCAGGCTGTCGTCATAGGCGGTGCCGTAGATGACCTGGGCGTCATTGGAGGCGTAAGCACGGATGGTGTCCATGGCTTTGCGCGACTCGGAGAGCTTGAGGCCGCCTTTGGCTGCCGTGATCAGCACCAGCACCCCCTTGGCGCCGGACATGTCCACCCCTTCGAGCAAGGGGCAGGCCACGGCCTGCTCGGCGGCGATGCGGGCGCGATCGGGGCCACTGGCTTTGGCGGTGCCCATCATGGCTTTGCCCTGCTCGCTCATGACTGTGCGCACGTCTTCAAAGTCAACGTTGACCAGGGCTTCGACATTGATGATCTCGGCGATGCCGCCGACCGAATTGCGCAGCACGTCATTGGCGTAGGCAAAGGCCTCGTCCTGGCTGATGTCTTCGCCCAGCACTTCAATGAGTTTTTCATTGAGCACGACGATGAGCGAGTCGACATTGGCCTCAAGCTCGGCCAAGCCTGCATTGGCGTGGCCCATGCGCTTGCCGCCTTCCCACTCGAAAGGCTTGGTCACGACGCCCACGGTGAGAATGCCCATTTCGCGCGCGACGCGGGCCACCACCGGGGCTGCACCGGTGCCGGTGCCGCCGCCCATGCCGGCGGTGATGAAAAGCATATTGCAGCCTTCGAGCGCTTCGCGAATGCTGTCGACCGCGGCTTCGGCGGCCTCACGGCCCCGCTCGGGCTTGCTGCCTGCGCCCAAACCGCTGTGGCCGAGCTGGATGACTTTGTGGGCCGAGCTGGCGCGCAAGGCTTGCGCGTCGGTGTTGGCGCAGATGAACTCGACGCCCTGAACGCCACAACGGATCATGTGCTCGACGGCGTTGCCGCCGCCGCCACCGACGCCGATGACCTTGATCATGGTGCCTGAGTTGAACTCTTCGGTCTCAATCATTTCGATGCTCATGTTCTCTCCAATTTTCAATGAATGCAGTTGCTGATTTGGTGATGGTTTTTGTCTGTGGATGGCCTGAGGGTCAACATCGCATCGGTGGCGCGCCACGGCAGCAGGGCCGCCAGCGGCGTTGCAAGGCCGGCGGGACCGGGCAGGCGAAGGGGGGAATGATGGGGTGTTGGTGTGTCATCAGAAGTTCCCTACGAACCAGTCTTTGATCCGACCCATGGTGGTTTTGATCGAGCCGCTTTTTTGGGCCACTTTTAGGCCGCGCAATCGGCCCATGTGGGCCTCTTCCAGCAAGCCCAGCACGGTGGCGGCGCGGGGTTGCGACACCATGTCGGCCAAGGGACCGGCGTAGTGGGGCAAACCACGGCGCACGGGCTTGAGGAATATGTCTTCGCCCAGCTCGACCATGCCCGGCATGACGGAGCTGCCACCGGTGAGCACGATGCCTGAGGAGAGCACCTCTTCATAGCCCGAGTCACGGATGACTTGCTGGACCAGCGAGAAAATTTCCTCCACACGCGGCTCGATCACACCGGCCAGCGCCTGGCGGCTGAGCATGCGCGGACCGCGGTCGCCCAAGCCGGGCACCTCGACTTGCATTTCAGGGTCGGCCAGCATTTGCTTGGCATACACCGGCAATCGGGATGACCGCCGTGTGGCGGATGGCCCCGCCCGTGAATATCGTCACATCGGTGGTGCCTGCCCCGATGTCGACCAAAACCACACCCAGCTCTTTTTCGTCGGGGGTCAGTACCGCATGGCTGGAGGCCAGGGGGTTGAGCATGAGTTGCTCGACATCGAGGCCGCAGCGGCGCACACATTTGATGATGTTTTCAGCGGCGCTTTGGGCGCCGGTGACGATGTGTACCTTGGCCTCGAGGCGGATGCCGCTCATGCCGATGGGCTCTTTGACGTCTTGCCCGTCGATGACAAATTCCTGGGCTTCGACCAGCAAAAGCCGCTGGTCGGTGGAGATATTGATGGCCTTGGCGGTCTCCAGCACGCGGGCCACATCGGCGGCCGAGACCTCGCGCTCTTTGATGGCCACCATGCCGCTGGAATTCATGCCCCTGATGTGGCTGCCGGTGATGCCGGTGTAGACCCGGGTGATTTTGCAGTCGGCCATCAACTCGGCTTCTTTGAGGGCCTGCTGAATGCTTTGCACTGTGGCGTCGATGTTGACCACCACGCCCCGCTTGAGGCCGTTGCTGGGCGCGACGCCCAAGCCGGCCATTTTCATTTCACCGCCAGGCAGCAGCTCGGCCACCACAGCCATGATCTTGCTGGTACCGATGTCCAGCCCCACCACCAAATCCTTGAATTCTTTTGCCATGTGGACCTCGTGATTTCCTGTTATTTCATCCCTTTGTTCATCTCCAGTGCCTTGACCTGGCGCCCCCAGCGCTTTCCCGCCTCGGGCAGGGAGAGGGCGAACATGTCAAAGCGTTCCTGTATTTCCGGCAGCGAGCCGCGACCCAGCTCAATGACCGCCCCTTGCTCGGTGCGGGCCCGCCAACCGCCGCGCGGGCTCAATTCAAGCATCGCCAGGTCCAGTCCCAAAGCGCGGAAACGATCGCGCAAGGTGAGGTAGGCCTGCAGCACCAGGCCGGATTGGTTGTCGGGGCCGCTGAGGCGCGGCAAATCGTCGTCTTCGAGCTCACCCAGATTGGGTTCGAAAATTTCACCGTGGCTGTTGAGCAGGCGTTCATCGGTGGCCGACCCCCAATAGGCCGCAGGTCGATGCTCTTCCAGATGCACCCGCAAGCGGTTCGGGAACTCGCGCTCGACGATGGCGTTGCGCACCCAGGGGAGTTGCTGAAACACTTTGCGGGTTTGCTGCAAATCGACCGTGAAAAAACTGCCCGTCAGCTTCGGGGTGACATTGGCTTTGAGGGTGACCCCATTGGTGTGCCGGACGTCGCCGGTGACGGTGATGCCCGCCAAGTCAAAGAGGGGCAGCCGCGCCACCCACTGCGCCAGGCCCCAGGCCAGACCCGAGAGCAAACCCGCCAGCAAAAGCCCAGACAGGCCATTCATGAGCCGCACATCCATGGGCAGAGTCAGGGGCATGGCGGCGGCTTTCATGCGGCCCTCCCGTCCAGGGCAGCCGAGCGCAACAGCCACAGGCAAAGCTCGTCGTAGGTGACGCCGGCGGCCCGCGCGGACATGGGCACCAGGGAGTGCGAGGTCATGCCGGGGGAGGTGTTCATTTCCAGCAAAAACGGCTTTTGGTCGCTGCGCCGAATCATGAGGTCGGCGCGGCCCCAACCGCGACAGCCCAGGGCGCGGTAAGAGGCCAGCACCAGTTGCTGGATGTCTTCCTCAAGTTGGGCCGACAAGCCGCTGGGGCAATGGTATTGGACGTCATCGGTGAAATATTTGTTCTGGTAGTCGTAATCGCCATTGGGGGCGGCGATGCGCACCACGGGCAGGGCGATGGCCGACTCACCCTGGCCCAGCACCGGGCAGGTGACCTCGTCGCCTTCGATGAAGGCCTCGGCCAGCAAAGTAGGGTCTAGACGCAGCGCGGTTTGGGCCGCGGCCTCCCACTGGCTTTCGTGCTCGACCTTGGTGACCCCGATGGAGGACCCCTCATGCGGGGGCTTGACGATGAGCGGCAAGCCCAGCCGGGGAATGATTTGCGCCATGGCCGCCGGTGTCTGCTCTTCGGCGCCGAGGCTGACGGAGGGCGGGGTGGAGAGGCCGATATGTGTCCAAATGCGCTTGGTCATCACCTTGTCCATGGCCAGGGCCGAGGCCAGCACGCCAGAGCCGGTGTAGGGGATGCCCAGCAGCTCCAGCGCACCCTGGATGGTGCCGTCTTCGCCATGGCGGCCATGCAGGGCAATGAAGGCACGCTCAAAGCCCTGTGTGCGCAAGTCAGACAGGTTTTGCCGGGCCGGGTCAAAGGCATGGGCGTCAACGCCGCGTGAACGCAGCGCCTGCAAGACGCCCTGCCCTGACATGAGCGAGACTTCGCGCTCTGAAGAGTCTCCGCCCATGAGCACCGCCACCTTGGTCTGGGCAGTCCAGGCGGGGACATGGGGCAATTGAAACGCCGTCATGCGCCACCCCCTTGCCGGATGATCGCGGGCACCTGGCCGATGGAGCCCGCCCCCATGCACATGACGACATCGCCGTCTTGGGCCTGGGCGCTGATTTGTTGGGCCAAAGCCCGAATGTCGGGGCTGAAATGGATGTCTTGCATGCCCTCTAAGCGCAGGGCACGCACCAGGCTGCGGCCATCGGCAGCGGCAATGGGGGCTTCGCCTGCGGCATACACCTCGGTCAACCAGACCCCGTCGGCGTCTTTGAGCACACGCACAAAATCTTCGAAGCAGTCGCGGGTGCGGGTGTAGCGATGGGGCTGGAAAGCCACCCGGATTGCCCGCCCGGGGAATGCCCCGCGCGCAGCGGCGATGGTGGCTTGCAATTCGACCGGGTGATGGCCGTAATCTTCAATGAGGGTGAAACGACCGCCC
Organism: Pseudomonadota bacterium; assembly: GCA_041158965.1. Lineage (GTDB taxonomy): Bacteria > Pseudomonadota > Gammaproteobacteria > Burkholderiales > Burkholderiaceae_C > Limnohabitans. Next base: position 8,362 of record JBEBAJ010000093.1, read on the forward strand.
GCAGTGGCGGGCACCTCGCCGTGCGACTGGAAGCGCCGACCGACGCCCTTGAACTCGGCCAAGGCCTTGCAGACCGCCGCATCGGGCACACCCAACTCGACCGCCACCGAAATGGCGGCCAGGGCGTTGCGCACATTGTGGACGCCGGGCAGATTGAGGGTGACATCCATGTCTGGTAATTCGACCCCGTTGCGGCGTGTGACGCGAAAGCGCATGCGCGAGCCGTCTGCTCTCACCTCGTGGGCCCGCACTTGCGCCCCATCGTCCAGGCCATAGGTGGTGATGGGCCGCGAGACCTGGGGCAGGATGCTGCGCAGGGCCGGGTCATCGATGCACAAAATGGCCGCGCCATAAAAAGGCATGCGGTGTAAAAACTCGATGAAAGCGCCTTTGAGCCGCTCGAAGTCGTGCCCATAGGTGTCCATGTGATCGGCGTCGATATTGGTCACGACCGACATGACCGGGGTGAGGTTGAGGAAGGACGCATCGGATTCGTCTGCCTCGACCACGATGTGTTCGCCGCTGCCGAGTTTGGCATTTGCGCCTGCGCTGTTGAGGCGGCCTCCGATGACAAACGTCGGGTCCATGCCGCCCTCGGCCAGCACACTGGCCACCAGGCTGGTGGTGGTGGTCTTGCCGTGGGTGCCCGCGATGGCGATGCCCTGCTTGAGCCGCATGAGCTCAGCCAGCATGACCGCACGCGGCACCACCGGGATGAGTTTGGCGCGGGCGGCCAGCACTTCAGGGTTTTGCGCATCGACCGCCGTGGAGGTGACGACCGCATCGGCCCCGGCAATGTGCGCGGCGCTGTGGCCCACATGGGTTTTTATGCCCAGTTTGGACAGGCGCTGCAAGACGGCGCCGTCGCTGAGGTCGGAGCCGGAGACTTGATAGCCGAGGTTGAACAAGACTTCAGCGATACCGCTCATGCCGGCCCCGCCGATGCCGACAAAGTGGATGTGGCGGATGGCGTGCTTCATGCGGCCACCTCTTGGCAGGCTTGCACCATCTTGGCCACGGCGTCGGTCTGGCGGCAGGCATGGGCCTGAACAGCCACCTTGAGCAAGGCCGTGCGGTCCAACTCGCACAGGCGTTGGGCCAGTGCAGGGGCTGTCAATTCGGACTGCGGCCACAAGCTGGCGGCCTCGCGTTGGGTGAGGAAGCGGGCGTTGTGGGTCTGGTGGTCGTCGACGGCGTGCGGAAAAGGCACCAGGATCGAAGCCACACCGATGGCGGCCAACTCGGTCACGGTGCTGGCCCCGGCCCGACAAATGACGAGATCGGCGTCGGCCATGGCCTGGGCGGTGTCGTGGATGAAAGGGGTCAACTCGGCCTGTACTCCCGCCTGGGCGTAATTGGCACGCAATTCGTCGATTTGGGTGGCGCCGCTTTGGTGAATCACTTGTGGCCTGGACTCGGGGTCGATGAGGGCCAAGGCCTGGGGCACGATGCGATTGAGGGCTTGTGCCCCGAGGCTGCCCCCCAAAACCAATATGCGCAAGGGGCCGCTACGGTCGGCAAAACGGGCCTCGGGCGGGGGATGGCGCAAGAACTCGGCACGCAAGGGGTTGCCCACCCAAATGCCTTGCGGCAACGCCTGCGGGAAGGCACAAAAAATCTTTTGCGCCCCGTGTGCCAGCCAGCGGTTAGCCATGCCCGCCACCGAGTTTTGCTCGTGCAAGAACAAGGGCACGCCCAGCCATCTGGCCATGCAGCCGCCGGGAAAACTGATGTAGCCGCCAAAGCCGACCACCACCTGGGGGCGCAGGGCCAGAATGATGCGGCGGCTCTGCCCAAGTGCGCCCCAGAGCCGACGCGGCAACTGCCACAGCGTGCGCCAGCCCTTGCCGCGCAAGCCGGAAAAATCGACCGGGTGCAGCTCGATGCCGCGCTCGGGCACCCATGCACTCTCCATGCTCGGGGCAGGGGCGCCCAGCCAATGGATCTGCCAACCCTGCTCGCGCAGCCCCTGGGCCAACGCCAGCCCGGGGAAGATGTGCCCCCCCGTGCCTCCGGCCATGATCAAGGCAACGGGTGCCATCAGACGCGCCCCCCGTGTTGCAATTGCCGGTTCTCGTGGTCTACCCGCAGCACCACGGCAATGGCCACCAGATTCATCAGGATGGCCGAGCCGCCGTAACTCATGAGCGGCAAGGTGAGCCCTTTGGTGGGCAGTGCGCCGAGGTTCACCCCCATGTTGATGAAAGCCTGAAAACCGATCCAGATGCCCACACCCTGGGCCAGCAAGCCCGCGAACACCCGGTCCATGGCCACCGCCAGGCGCCCGATTTGCATGATGCGCCGGGTCAGCCAGAGGTACAGGCCGATGGCCAGCAAGAGGCCCACAAAGCCGAACTCTTCGCCCAACACAGCCAGCAAGAAGTCGGTGTGCGCTTCGGGCAGCCAGTGGAGTTTTTCGATGCTGCCGCCCAGGCCGACGCCGAACAATTCGCCCCGTCCTATGGCGATGAGGGCATGCGAGAGCTGATAGCCCTTGCCGATGGCGTGCTCTTTGCTCCACGGGTCGAGGTAGGCAAAGATGCGCTCACGCCGCCACTCGGACAGCGCAATCATCAGGCCGAAGGCCACCAGCAAAACGGCGGCGATGAGGAAGAACATGCGGGCGTTCACCCCGCCCAGGAATAGGATGCCCATGGCGATGACGGCAATCACCATGAAGGCGCCCATGTCAGGCTCGGCCAGCAAGAGGGAGCCCACCACCGCCACGGCCAGGCCCATGGGCGCGACGGCGCTGAAGAACTTTTCTTTGACCTCCATCTTGCGCACCATATAGCTGGCCGCGTAGAGCAAGACGCCAAATTTGGCCAGCTCGGAGGGCTGAAAATTCATGACCCCCAGCGAAATCCAGCGCCGCGCGCCGTTGACGCCTTTGCCGATGAAGGGAATGAGCACCAGGATGAGCAGCACCAGCGAGGCCACGAACACCCAGGGCGCAAGACGCTCCCAGGTGTCTATAGAGGTCTGAAAGACCAGCACAGCCACCACCAGGGCGATGACGATGGAGAACGCATGGCGCACCAGAAAATGATGCGGGGCGTAATTGGCAAAGCGGGGGTTGTCGGGCATGGCGATGGAGGCCGAATAAACCATGACCAAGCCCCACAAGACCAGGGTGGCCACCACCCACAAGAGCGCTTGGTCGATGCCCGTGACATGAACCGGAGCGGCGCGGGTGCGGCTGAATTCGGTGCCTTTGACGCGCACCGGCAACTCGTCGGGGCCGATCTCGGCGGCGCCAGTGCGCCAGCGGGTCCACCAGTGGCCGACGGCGCTCATGCCACCCCCTTGGCCGTGGCGATGTCGCGCACGGCCTGAACAAACACCTCGGCCCGATGGGCATAGTGTTCGAACATGTCAAAACTGGCGCAGGCAGGCGACAGCAACACGGCGTCACCGGCTTGGGCATGATCGCGGCACCAGGCCACCGCCGAGGGCAAATCGGCGCAGGTGGCCATGGCGACCCCGGTGCCCGACAAGACCTCGGACAATAGATGGGCATCGCGGCCGATCAGGGCGACGCCGGACACATGGCGCCTGACGGGTTCCACCAAGGGTGCAAAGTCTTGTCCTTTGCCTTCACCGCCCAGGATGACCCAGACGCGGCGCTCGGCCCCCAAGCCTTGTATGGCGGCCATGGTGGCACCGACATTGGTGCCCTTGCTGTCGTCGAAATACTCGACATCGTCCACGATGGCGACCGACTCGACCCGATGCGGCTCGCCGGCGTATTCGCGCAAACCGTACAACATGGGTGCCAGCGATTGTCCGGTGCTGGCGGCCAGTGCCAGGGCCGCCAAGGCATTGAGGGCGTTGTGTCGCCCGCGGATGCGCAAGGCGTCGGCTGGCATGAGGCGTTGCAGGAAGATCTCTTCTTCCTCGCCCTTTTTGCGCTTGAGGGTTTCATCGGCCGGCAGGGCGCGCACCAGCCAAGTCATGCCGTTGACCGCTTCCAGACCGTAATCGCCAGGGCGTTGCGGCACATCGGGGCCGAACGTGAGGCACTCGGGCAGAGGCGCGGCCTGGGCCTCGGCGCGGCGGCCAGGCGGCGCTGCGGCAACCATCCAGGAGGCCACCAGCGGGTCATCGCGGCGCAGCACACGCAGCGACTGCGCCCCAAAAACATGCCCTTTGGCGGCGCTGTAAGCGGCCATGTCACCGTGCCAGTCGAGGTGGTCTTGGGTGATGTTGAGCACGGTCGCGGCGGTGGGCTCGAAGCCCACTGCCTCGTGGAGCTGAAAGCTCGACAACTCCAGCACCCAGGCCTGGGGCAAGCCCAGGTCAAGGCGCTGAGCCAGGGTGTCGAGCAAGGTCGGGCCGATATTGCCCGCCATGGCGACATCGACCCCGGCACGGCGCAGCAAAGCCGCAGTGAGGGAAGTGACTGTGGTTTTGCCATTGGTGCCGGTGATGGCCAGCACCCAGGGGCGATAGGCTTTTTCGTTCTGCAGGCGCTGCAAGGCCTGCGCAAAGAGCGAGAGTTCGGTGCCGCACCAAAGGCCACGCTCACGCGCGGCCTGCCACAGGGGCTGGACTTGGGCAGGCGACAAACCGGGGCTTTTGAAGACCGCATGGACCGGGCCGTCGTCGAGGGCGCTGGCCGCAAACGGGCCGGCACGGAAGTGCGCTTGCGGCACTCGGGTTTGCAGGTCGGCCAACCGTGGCGGTTGGTCACGCGTGTCGAGCACCGTGACCGTGTGGCCCAGCCGCGCGCACCAGGCGGCCATGGCCAAGCCTGAGTCACCCAGACCCAGGACGATGACGTGGCGTGGCGTGGTGTCGGCTTGCATGGCTTTCAACGCAACTTCAAGGTGGACAAACCCACCAGACACAACAACATGGTGATGATCCAGAAGCGCACGACCACCTGGGTCTCGCGCCAACCGCTTTTCTCAAAATGATGGTGCAGGGGGGCCATTTTCAGAATGCGCCGCCCTTGCCCGTATTTGCGCTTGGTGTATTTGAAATACATCACCTGCGCCATGACAGAGAGGGCCTCGACGACAAAAATGCCGCCCATGATCGCCAGCACGATTTCCTGGCGCACGATGACCGCCACCGTGCCCAAAGCCGCCCCCAGGGCCAAAGCGCCCACGTCGCCCATGAAGACCTGGGCCGGGTGCGTGTTGAACCACAAAAAGGCCAGGCCGGCACCTGCCATGGCGGCACAGAAGATGAGCAACTCGCCGGAGCCGGGTATGTAGGGGAACAAGAGGTATTTGGAATAAATCGAGCTGCCCGTGACATAGGCAAACACGCCCAGGGCCGAGCCCACCATGACCACCGGCATGATGGCCAGCCCGTCGAGCCCGTCGGTGAGGTTGACTGCGTTGCTGGAGCCGACGATGACCAGATAGGTGAGGATCACAAAGCCAAACACCCCCAAGGGGTAGGTGACTTCTTTGAAGAAGGGCAAGAGCAAGTCGGCCTTGGGCGGCAAATCAACATCAAAGCCCGAGCGCACCCAGGTATAGAAGAGTTCAAGCACGCGCAAGTTGTTGCTTTCGGAGATGCTGAACACCAGGTAGAGCGCGGCCACCAGGCCGATGAGCGATTGCCAGATGTATTTTTCGCGCGAGGGCATGCCCTCGGGGTCTTTGCGCACGACCTTGCGCCAATCGTCGGCCCAACCGATGGCCCCAAAGCCCAGCGTCACGATAAGGACGATCCAGATGAAGCGGTTGGACCAGTCGGCCCACAGCAGGGTCGCGATGGTGATCGACAACAAAATCAGCACGCCGCCCATGGTGGGGGTGCCGCTTTTGCTGAGGTGCGACTCGACGCCGTAGCCCCTGATGGGCTGCCCGATCTTCAATTCGGTGAGCCGACGGATGACCCAGGGACCTGCGGCCAGGCCGATGGTGAGGGCCGTCAGGGCGGCCATGACCGCACGGAATGTCAGGTACTGGAACACCCGGAAAAATCCGAATTCGGGGGAGAGGTTTTGCAACCATGCGGCCAGAGTCATCAACATAAGGCCTGCTCCTGAGTGAGTCCGGACATGAGGTGTTGCACCACGCGCTCCATGCGCATGAAACGCGAGCCCTTGACCAAGATGCTGCTGACTTGAGGGCAGCGTTGTGCCACCGCCTTGCACAGGCTGTCCATTTGGGGGTGGTGCTGTGCCTGACCATGGGCCTGGGCCGAAATTTCAGCCCACTGCCCGGTGGTCAATACATGCTCGATGCCGCGCTCGCGGGCGTAGCGGCCCACCTCGGCATGGAATTCAGGGCCTTGGGTGCCGACTTCGCCCAT
>JBEBAJ010000094.1:0-8516 GCA_041158965.1 Pseudomonadota bacterium
TGCCCCCGAAACCGCTGCCCACGCCGCTGGCACCAGTGCCTTGCTGCCCATGCTCACCTTGGGCATCCCCGGCTCACCCACTGCGGCGGTTTTGCTGGGAGGCCTGCTGATCTGGGGCTTGCAGCCCGGTCCGATGCTGTTCCAAGAACAAAAAGATTTTGTCTGGGGCCTGATCGCCTCGATGTATCTGGGCAACATCGCCGGGCTGATCGTGGTACTCACCACAGTCCCTTGGTGGGCCGCCATTTTGCGCATCCCCTTCTCCATCATCGCGCCAGTCATCATCGTGATCTGCGCGGTAGGTGCGTATACCGTGCACAACCACATGTTTGATGTGGTCATGATGTTGGTGTTTGGGGTCATGGGCTACGCCTTCAAGAAACTGAGCTACCCGCTGGCCCCGCTGGTCTTGGCCCTGGTGCTGGGTGACATGGCTGAATCCAGTTTCCGTCAATCGATGCTGATCTCCAAAGGCTCACTCGGGGTCTTCTTTGACAATTGGCTGGCCGGCGGCATCACCACCCTGGCATTGGTGATGCTGGTTTGGCCTCTGTTCGGCAAAATTCGCCGCCAAAAAGAAAACAAGGCCCTGATCAACACCTGATGCACTTGCCAAACTTCAAAAGGGGGCCTTCTGCCCCCTTTTTTTTACCTGCCCGCACGAAGATAGGTGTTTTCCCGAAACCCCGCAAAAATTCGATATTGATAGGTTGCTAATTTAGTCCGTTCACCGCAAAATAAAAAATATAAACCGAGATGTTCCATTTGGCGTCGAAGTGAACGTGAAAGCCGTTTCACCCAAGCAGCACCCCAAATGCGCCAAATGGAAAATTTTGAATCAATAAGGAGACAAACATGAAGCAAATCCAATTGGGCATCATTGGTGTCGGCTGGTGTGGTGGCATCCGGGCCGAGACAGCCGCCCGCAACCCCCTGGTCAGTCACTTGCATCTGGCCGAGACCCACCCTGATCGGCTGCAACAACTGCGGCAATCTGTGCCGGCCGTCACCTACACCGATGACCATCGAAAACTGATAGAAGACCCGGCCATCGACGCCATCGTGATCTCAGCCACCCCGGAGAGCACGCATTACCCCATGGCCCGAGACGCCCTGAAAGCCGGCAAGCATGTGTTTCTCGAAAAGCCCATCGCCATCGAATTGGCCGAGGCCGACGAACTGATCGCCCTGTCGAAAAAGAACAATCTCAAATTCACCATCGGCTATTCGCAACGCTTTAACCCGAAATACGCCTATGTGAACAAAGCGTTGCGTGAAGGTGTCATAGGGCGTGCGGTCAGTGTGCTGGTCAGCCGTCACATCACCCGCAGTCTGGGCAAAAAAATATCCGGGCGCATCAAGCTCTCACCAGCGGCCATGGAGTCCACCCATGACCTCGACTTTGTGCTTTGGTGTCTGCAACCGGCCAAACCGGTCAAGGTCTACTCTCAGGTGAACTACGGCGCCATGCGCGACAGCACCGGGGCCGACATCCCGGACACCCAGTGGATCACGGTCACCATGGACAACGGCCTGAGCTTTGTCGTCGGCGGTGGCTGGAGCCTTCCCCCGGGCTACCCGAACTTCTCTTCGACCTGGATCGAGTTTGTCGGCACCGACGGCGCTTTGTTGGTGGATGATTCTCATAAAGACGTGATTCTCAACACCATGGCCAAAGGCATGCAACTTCCCATGTCCACCATGCCGGGCGAGCCAGTCGACCATGTGTTCGCCGGGCCCATGGCACAAGAGACCATCCACTTCATAGAGGCCGTGGCACTTGATCGAGAGGTTCTGGTCACGCCGGAGCAGGCCCGCACCGTCATGGAGGTCTACATGGCGGCCGATCTGTCCGCCGAAACGGGCATGCCGGTTCAGTTGCCGATGGCGGCTCAACCGCGTTTGCAACGGGTGGGGGAGCGTTGAGATGAGGGATCGGGAAGCTAAAAAAATCGGCCTCGCCATCGTGGGGGCGGGTCGGGTTGGTCTTTTCCGGGGGGAGGTGGCCATGCGCCACCCACAGGTGGGCTGGATCGGGATTGCCGAGAAAAACCCCGAACGCGCACGCTTGGTGGGTGACAAACTCAAAGCCGATTTCGTGACCGACGACTACCGCACCCTTCTGAATCGCCCAGAAGTCAATGCCGTCATCATCAGCACTGACGAGCATCTGCACGTAGACCCGATCTTGCACGCTGTCGAGCGGGGCCAGTCTTTGATGATCGAAAAACCATTGGCCACCGATCTGGCCGATTCAGCCCGCGTGCTCAAGGCCATCGAAAAAGCAGGTGTGGACGCGGTCATTGGCTATACCCAACGGTTCCGCCGCCGCTGGCTGGCCGCCAAAGAAAAGGTGCGAACCGGCTCATTGGGCGACGTCACCTTGGTCACATCACGCGCATTCATGAACCGTCTGGTCGCCATCGACAATTACAAGCGCACCGACCACCCGCACAAAATTTCGCCCATGGTGATCAGCGGGACGCACGCCTTGGACATCGTCATGTGGATGATGGAGGCCAAAACGCCAGTGGAGGTCTACGCCAAGTCCATCGACAAAGCTTTGGGGCCTGAGTGGAAGGGCATCGACGCCACCACCGGCATGATCACCTTCAGCGACGGATCGGTTTACCAGTCGACCATCTCATGGGCCCTGCCGGTGATATGGCCTGGTGCGGTCTATAGCCTGGACGTCGGCATCGTCGGCACCGAAGGTGTGTTGACCATCGACGACACCCACCGCGATATTGTTCTGGCCACCAGCCGTTTCCAAGGCGAGGGCTACGCCCCCGATCAATCCCGAAGGGTGGACTTTCTGGGCAGCTATCCTCCTGGCGATATGGCCATGGGCGAGTTGCGAGGCCCCATGCGGGAAGAAACCGACTCCTGGCTCAACCGGGTATCGCTGGGCTTGCCCACACAAGCCGCCACGGCTCAGGAGGCACACCGCAACCTGATGCTGACCAAGGCGTTTGACCTCTCGGCACGCACCCACAAGCCGGTCAAACTGCCCCTCGCCCCTGAAGACGACATTTACTGAAGGGGGGCACCATGGCTCGATCTTTTCATCGACGGGTGCTGCTGGGTTTGACAATGCTGAGTCTATGGTCCAGCCAGGGCTGGGCCAACCCCGCTGAAAACTATCCGCAAAAACCGGTGCGCATCATCATTCCTTTTGCGCCCGGCGGGGCATCAGACTTTGTCGGGCGCATATTGGCTCAAAAGCTAAGCGATCAACTTCATCAACAGGTCTTCATCGAGAATCGGACTGGCGCAGCAGGCAATATCGGCATGGATCTGGCCGCCAGAGCGGTGGCAGACGGCCACACCCTGTATTTGGGCAACATTGGCACCTTGGCCATCAACCCCGCCATTTACCCCAATTTAACCGTCAAGCCCTTACAAGATTTCGCCCCCATCACCCTGATTGCCGATGTACCCAGTGCATTGGTGGTCAACACCGACTGGGGCCCGCGACAACTGCCCGCGGCCCTGGCCCTGCTCAAGGCCAACCCCGGCAAATTCAACTTTGCCACACCAGGCAGCGGCAGCCTGAATCGGCTGGAGATGGAAATCCTGATGCGCAGCACTGGCGTCACCATGGTTCATGCCCCCTATAAAGGCGGTGGCGGCCCGGCCGCCATGGGGCTCATCGGTGGCGAAACCCAGATGATGTTCAACACCATGCCGTCGGTCAAGGCCTTCATCACCGCGGGTCGCATGCACGCCCTGGCGGTGACCAGCGCACAACGCATGGCAGGGTTGCCCGATGTGCCGACCATGGCTGAATTGGGCTACCCGGAGCTGGTGACCGGCTCCTGGCAAGGACTATTGGCACCCGCCAAAACGCCTAAAGAGATCATTTTGAAATTACATCGGGCGATCAATGCTGTTCTTGACATGCCCGATGTGCGTGAACGATTGGCGGCGGGCGGGGTCTTCCCGGCTCAAAGCAAATCGCCGGAAGAATTCGGGCAGTTCCTGGCCACCGAAACCCAAAAATGGGGCAAAGTAGCGCGCGATTCCCGAGCCACTGCAGACTGAAAGGAAACCACTGTGAGCGAAAACACCACACCCTTGACCGCCCGCACACCGGGGGCCCACCGCGCCCAAAATGGGGAGCACTTTTTTGACCTGGGCAAGGTCAACCAGATCATGGGCGGACCCGCCTATTCGCCCGTATTTGGCGGTTGTGTCGAAGGCGAACGGATGATCGTGGCCGTGATGCGCGCACCCGCCGGCAAACAGGCCGACTTGCACAACCACCCCAATGAGCAGTGGATTTATATTCTGGAAGGGCATCTCGAATTCACCATCGGCGAGAACACCCAAAAAGTAGGCCCTGGGGGTTTGATTTACATCCCGGCCCTGGCTTACCACAAGGCGGGTGCCACACCGGATGCCGATTGCGTGTTTTTCACCTGCAAAGACGCCTCACACGGATTGCACGGCAACAAGCTGGCCTGAAGGAGGCTGCCCAATCAATTCAACCCCACGAACTGGAGTTCTGTATGTCGATGACCTCACGCCCATCTCGTCGCTCGGTGTTGCTTTGCGGTCTCGGCGGTGCCGCCATGGCCGCCCTTCCTGCCACTGGTTGGTCGCAAAGTGCCGACAACTACCCCAACCGCCCCATCAAAATGTTGGTGCCTTACGCCCCCGGCGGGGCGACCGACATTGTGGCCAGGCTGCTGTCCATCAAGCTGGCCGATGCCCTGGGGCAAAGCGTCGTCGTTGAAAATCGCCCGGGCGCCTCGGGCAATATTGCGCTGGAAGCCGCCATCAAATCGCCCCCCGATGGTTACACTTTGTTCGTTGGCAACATCACCACCAACGCCATCAACGAGACCACCATCGGCACCGTGAAACCTTCACGAGATCTGGTGGGCATCACGCGCCTGGTGGAGATTCCTCATGTGCTGGCCGTCTCTCCCAGCATGCCGGGTCAGTTCAATGAGTGCATCGAACTGATCCGTGCCAACCCACGCAAATTCAACTTTGGCTCGGCTGGCATGGGCTCTTATCCACATCTGGACAGCATCGTCTTCAACACCAAGGCCAATCTTCAGATGGTCCATGTGCCTTATAAAAATGGCGCGGCGGGCATCATCCCCGCCCTGTTGTCAAACGAAATCATGATGGCATTCATCAATATGTCCTCGGTGCTGGAGCATTTGCGGGCAGGAAAGATCAAGGCCATTGCAGCAGTCCCCACAACCCGCTTGCCCGAACTGCCTCAGGTACCTACCCTGACCGAGCTGGGTTACCCCAATGTGGGTACCAACGCCTGGCAAGCACTGTTTGCCCCTGCTGCCACGCCCAAAGCGATTCAGGACAAGCTGTTCGCCGCAGTGCACAAAGTCATGCATGCCCCCGATGTTCAAGAACGCCTGCAAAAAGGCATGATGACCTTGGCCCTGTCCAACTCGCCGCAAGAGTGGACAGATTCGGTGCGTCAGCAAACCCTGCAATGGGCCGAGGTCGTGCGCGTCAATCAGGTCAAGATCGATTGAAGCGCCGGGGTGGCGTGGGCTTTATTTGAAAAGCGCTGCCACTTTTTTCTTGGGCTTGATATTTCCCGACACCCGATTAGACACAACCGGTTCGGAAGCCGGCTCGGTGACTTGAGGGGCTTCGTAGGGCTGTGTGAAAAAAGGGTCCAAGGGGGCTGGACGAGGCGCACTGCGCGCAGGGCGTGATTCACGGTGCGGGGCATCAAGCACATCGCGAGGGTCTTCCTCTCCCCAGTGACGACGTCCCGTGTTGATTCGCCCACGCGGGCGATCGTCTTCAAACTCGATGGGTTCGAGTTCGGCTTTTTTCTTCAGTAACTTCTCAACATCGCCCAGCAAACGTTGGTCGGACGACGTGACAAAGCTGATGGCCAATCCTGAGGCCCCGGCGCGCCCGGTGCGTCCGATCCGGTGCACATAGTCTTCGGCATTGAATGGAATGTCGAAATTAAACACCGCTGGCACATCTTTGATGTCCAGTCCCCGAGCGGCCACATCGGTACACACCAGCAATTGAACCTCGCCGCGCTTGAAGGCGTCGAGTGACTTGAGGCGCTCATCCTGACTCTTGTCGCCATGCAGGGCCGATGTTTTCAGGCCATCGCGCTCCAAAGACCGGGCCAGCCGGGCACAACCCAATTTGCTGTTGACGAAAACAAAGGCCTGGCTCACCTCATGTTGCTTGAGCAACTGCAGCAGTGCCCGCCGCTTGTCGTCGTCGGCCACACTGATGAATCGTTGGGTCACTGTGGATGCGGTTTCGTTGGGTCGGGCCACCTCGATGGTGGTGGGATTTTGCAAATAGCTATTGGCCAGCCGCCGGATCTCGGGGGAAAAAGTGGCAGAGAACAACAAAGTGGTGCGCTGCTTGGGCAAGTGGCTAAGAATGCGCTGCAAGTCGGGCAAAAAACCAATGTCGAGCATGCGATCGGCTTCATCGAGCACCACATATTCCACCTGATTGAGCACCACATTTCGGGCTTCGATGTGATCGAGCAATCGGCCCGGTGTGGCCACCAACACCTCGACGCCTCTCTTGAGCTCGGCGGTTTGTGGTTTCATATCCATGCCGCCAAACACCACAGCGCTGCGCAATTGGGTGTATTTGGCATACAGTTTGACTTGCTGAGCCACCTGATCGGCCAATTCACGGGTGGGCAAAAGCACCAGGGCCCGCACCGGATGTCGAGCGGGAGAAGTGGAAGCATTTTCATGCTTCAGCAAACGTTGCAACAAGGGCAAAGAAAAAGCCGCTGTCTTGCCAGTGCCGGTTTGAGCAGCACCCATCACATCTTGCCCGGTGAGCACCACCGGAATGGCCTGTGCCTGAATCGGCGTCATGGACTCGTAGCCCATCTCGGAGACGGCACGCGCCAAGGATGGCGCCAAATTCAAATTGGAAAAAGAGGACATCAATGCAATTCAGGTTTTCGGCAAAGTGACGCCCACCTGCCCTTGGTATTTACCGCCGCGGTCTTTGTAGCTGGTCTCACAAACCTCATCACTCTCAAAGAACAACACCTGGGCGCAGCCTTCACCAGCGTATATTTTGGCTGGCAACGGGGTGGTATTGGAAAACTCCAATGTGACATAGCCTTCCCATTCGGGTTCAAAAGGGGTCACATTGACGATGATGCCGCAACGGGCATAAGTGCTCTTGCCCAAACAAATGGTGAGCACATTTCGGGGAATGCGGAAGTATTCAACGGTTCGCGCCAGCGCAAAACTGTTGGGCGGAATGATGCAAACATCCGACTCGATGTCGACAAAACTCTTTTCGTCAAAATTTTTCGGGTCCACCACGGTGCTGTGGATATTGGTGAACACCTTGAATTCGGGGGCACACCGGATGTCATAGCCGTAGCTGCTGGTGCCGTAACTGACGATTTTGTGGCCGTCGCGCTGGCGCACCTGCCCAGGCTCGAAAGGCTCGATCATGCCGTGCTGCTCGGCCATGCGCCGGATCCAACGATCGGATTTAATGGTCATAACCTCTTATTCTACATTTTTAAGAGGCGCCTGCCATGCCTGCCCTGCCCCGGTCAACGCAGAGCCTCCCTAAGGATGCATTTACAATGACTCCATGAAGATCCTGCTCCTCAATGGCGTCAACCTGAACATGTTCGGGCACCGAGACCCTGCCCAATACGGCACAGTCACGCTGCCCCAGATCGAACAAAGGGTTAAATCCTTGGGGAGCGAGTTGGGGGCCGAGGTCGAGTGCTTTCAGACCAATATGGAAGGCGAGATGTGTGAGCGCATTCACCGTGCCTTTCATGACCAGGTCGATGCCGTGCTGATCAACGCCGGGGCTTGGACCCACTACAGCATTGCCCTGCGCGACGCCTTGGCGATCTTGCGCTGCCCGGTGATCGAAGTCCATATGTCCAACATCCATGCCCGCGAGCCGTTCCGCCACCATTCGGTGCTGGCCGACATCGCCAAGGGCCAAATCTGCGGCTTCGGTGCCTTCAGCTACGAGTTGGCCCTGCGCGCAGCGATCGAGGCCGCCTCCCCCCCCTGATTCATCCGCCCCGGGGCCTGCCCCGGATTTTTCGGCCTTGAGCCGACATGTCGAGGAACACCATGTACAAAAACCTCATCGCCGCCTGGCGCGGCATTTTGCAACTCTCTTTCCTGGTTTGGCTCACGCCCCTTTGGGCTCAGGCGCCCATCATGGCGGCCTTTGTCTATGTGACGCCACTGACCGATGCCGGTTGGGTCAGGCAACACGAACAGGGCCGCTTGGCCGTAGAGGCCTTGAATGCCACCGGATTGAAAGTTAAAACCACCTATGTGGAGAACGTGGCTGAAGGCCCGGATGCCGAGCGCGTGATCCGCGATCTGGCGCGCCAAGGCCATCAAATCATTTTCACCCCCAGCTTTGGTTACATGGAGCCTACATTGCAAGTGGCCAGTGAGTTTTCTCAAGTGAAGTTTGAGAGCATCACCGGCTATAAACGCAGCGCCAATGTGGCCACGGCCAATGCCCGCTATTACGAG